>CAZGSG010000411.1:0-4952 GCA_964528095.1 uncultured Terrimonas sp. | reverse complement strand
TCGCAGACATGGGGACAAAAGCATATCTTCCAAGCTCAGGCTCGCTTGTATCACAGTAAGTATTGAAAAAAATATCAAAATTCAGATAAACCGATGCTACGCGAGCAGAAAGCAGCTTACGATTCCAGATGCCATCGAATCACAAGGAAACAGAAGCAGGGACGAGTTCCGGAATGGAAGAAAAGGTGACTGTATTGTTGACAGGAGTACATGGAGCTGTAGCCGGTTTGTTCTTGACAGCAATGTAGATACTGTCATTATGCGACATACACTCAGGATAGCTGACATTCAGGTAATACCATCCCTCATGCTTCTTTCCGATATTAGAGAAATTCAGTTCGGGGCCACTGGATAATTCATTGGGCATTTGACTGTGCCGCCAACTGAACAAAGAGATGGTGGGGATTTGATTCACTGTCAGTTTAAGATCATCGCCTACAGTCAATTCCTTTTTGTCTGTAACAATTCTTACCTGTTGTATTTCATTACAATTATCGGATTCTGAAGCTTGTTTCTGACAGCTGTACAAGAAAGTCAGCAGCACGGCGAATAAGGCAAAACGAGACATTCGATATGGGGTTTGGGGTGATGGAACCGAGCTGGATGCGAAAGATAAGCAGCAGAAATGAATTGTACAAAATTTGCTTCTTCAATTCCACAGGAAAAATACCTCACAGTTGATCGCTGAAATATTATGTAAATTGACCCTTTAAATAAATAACCTGAGATGCTAAGTATTGAAAAGACAATAGAAGACTTCAGAAAAGCAATTATTGAATCGAATACTACAATACTCAACGATCTACTAGCTGATGAACTGAGCTACGGCCATTCTGACGGCCACGTTGAAGGGAAAATGGATTTCATCAATAAGATCAATGATGGAACGTACAGCTTCCTCACCATGGAGCTGAGCGCACAATCTATTATTGAAGCAGGAAATACAATGATCGTCAGGCATGAATTAGATGCCCAAACAAATGATGAGGGAAAGCCTAATGAGGCTCATCTGTATGTATTACTGATATGGAATAAATATGGAGAGGACTGGAAGTTAATTGCCAGACAGGCTGTTAAGAAAATAAAGTGAAACGTATGATGTAATGTGTAACTAGTATTAAAGGTTCCGGAGTACATACCCTTCTAGTAAAAAAGAATGGGAAAATGCCTGTATACAGCACTTATTACTGTGTAACTAACTTTTAATCCCCGGTATTCCGGACGAGGCTGCCCCTCCTTTGAGAGGGGATTTTTATTCCGGACCATTTTGCCCCCAGGCTGATTTTGAGAATGATTCCGGATGAACTTGACCCCTTCTGTGATTTTTGGTTGCTGTCATTCCGGCGCAATCTGACCCTTCTTTTATTGGTTTGAGTGTTTTGCGTACAAGGAGCTGTTGTTAGCCTTTGTACACTTGCCGCCTTAAATAAATCAGGGATGGGAGCCGATAAGGGTACCTGGCTTTACAGAAGGTAACAAAAAAATGGACAATGCCTATTAGAATTATTGGGGCATTGTCCTGGATCAGTTTTTAACTATTTTTGAAAACAGGATCAAGATATAGATCCTACTAAGAACTTCGGTTTTTGAAACTTACACAGTTATTGAGATAGTCCCTATCAGGGCAATTTTAAGGAGTTTATCATAAGTGAATTAATTTGCTCTTTTTTATCTCGAATCTTAGATTCAAGAATTCTTTGTTTATTTGTTTCAACTTTAATTAAGTCAACTAAATATTCCTGTTCGGAAAGTGGGAGTTCGGGTATAGGCAACTCTCCTATTTGACTTGGAAAAATATTTGTGTTATTGCCCAGACCTTTTTTGTGCGTATAAACCAAATATTGAAAAAAATCTGTCCTAAAATAATAGTAGGCAAATGTTGGGTTATACTCTCTTAACCTTATTCTCATTGTGAAGTCTGCATACACCGCTTCGTTTTCTTCACTGTCAATAATTGCCACTTTACCGATGGTTCCTTCCCCACTTCTTGCCATTATTATATCACCTACTGCAATTCTTTTGTTTAGGCTAGCATTAAAGTAGGATTGAAAAACCGTTTTAGCTTCTTCTGCTTCAAAGTACCAATTCTTTATGTCTGCCATAGATAGATAATATTGCTCACCATTTTCATCATACTCGGCAGGTGAAATGCTTTTTCCTAGTGTAATAGCTTCTGCCAAATAATTCTTAATACGCTTTGAAGTTTGTGACTTCAATATTCTTGAAACATACTCCCCTGCCTTATTATGAAATTTGAAGCTGAACCGGTTGTCAATGTTACTAGAGAAGGCACTAAAAGCACAATCTATCAAATGATTTTTTTTTAACTCATTGAATTTTGCAATATCCCACCCAAAACGTTTTGTAAATATTTCGTTGATGATTTCTGCATCAGGTTTAATTCGAGTCTTTAACTCATTTATTTCTGCACCTAAGGGCTCAATTTTATTGACAATTTGAAGTTGCGCATTGACATCTTCAGGAAATAGAATTGGTAATTCCCTGATATAATTTTTTGATAAATTTTTTTGTGTTTTCCCAGTCTCAGCGCTTTTAAAATATTTTTGCATAACTCCTGAGTTCAAGTAATACACAAGAAGTTTTGGGTTGATTCTCTTTTCATCAACAATTAGTTTTGCTAAATAATGAGAGAGTGTTAGTTGAACATCTTCTTTTAACCCATCATAAATAAATGATGAGCCGCAACTAGCAGAAATTGCAATTACGATTTCATCTCTATTCAATTTATATTTACCCAACTCTTCACCCTTATCTTCATTGATGTAAATGGGATTTGAAAGCTGTAATTCTCCATCTTTAATATTTCTTACAACTACATGGATATATTCTGTATTACCGTCTAAATAATAATCCTCTTTAGTAATAGGGTGTCCTGTTTCAAGAAGTGCTATAAACTTTTTTAATCGAGGTATTTCGCGCGTAACATTCAGCTCTTTAGTTATTTCCAAATAGTCAAAATCCATTCGTAAGAATGGGTCCCCTGCCAAATCACTAAGATTATATGACGTTACTTTTATTCCCATTTTACATTTTGTCTAAAATGATCAAGTATTTTTATTTTCTCCTTTTTACGAAGCAAAACATCTTCACTTTTCCAAAGTGATAAGATACCAATTGTAAATAAATCTACCAGAGCCTTATCAGTTCTTTCGTAATACTTTGCTTTGAGCAGATCATCGTCATAGTATTTATTCAAAGCCGCCCTCGTATATTTTGAATTGGATTGAGCCAAGGTATATTCCATTCTCATTCTTTCAATTTTCTTTTCTTCTTTTTCCAATTCTTTCTCTGCTTTGTCTATGTTTCCCCCATTTGTGGCTTGCAAACCAATTTTCTCCTTTTTTCCAGCTACTGACTTATTGATTTCTTCAAGATTCTTTCTTAAATAATCAACAATATCGTCAAAGTGTTTTTGAACACTTGTAGCTGATATAATCAATGGAGCTGCTTCTATATCAAATAGGTCATTTGGCATTGGCTTAGGCCCCCTCTTCGTTCGTTTGTACCCTACATTTTCGGCTTCCGCCATAAAAATATTGTAATCAAGTTCTTTGCTCACTTCACCAAATACCCACCATGAATTGCAATGCCCAAACAAATCAATAGTATCCTTGTCAATACTGCTAACTTCATCAATCTCAGATTTGTATTTTTCTATTAGCTCTTTCACAGCGAGCGTTGCATCTTTGGGCTCTAAATAGTCTTTTAAGAAGTAATGAATATTTTTAAGCGCTGATATCTCATCATCTGTTTTTATGGATGGAAACTTCTCTATTTTCTCCCCCTTCACATAAACAGAAATATAATTAGCGACTCTAGTATTTAGCTTACTCCATTCTCCCTGATATTTATTCCAAATCATATTCCAACTAACAACTTCTGCTGCTGTTTTCTTCTGGCCAAAAAGTAAGCTTGTTTTAGTAGAAGTGAAAGGTTCAAAAGTTACTTGTGGCAAACTTACTACCCCTTTCACTTTGAAGTATTTATAAATAAATAAGCGAATGTATTTATTTTCAGTTGTATCAAAAACACTTTCTGGCAAAACGATTCCTAATCTTCCATTCTCTTTTAATAGTTGATAATATCTTTCAATAAATAGGTTCTCGGAATTTTTCTTTTTGTGAAAGACAAATGTCCTTTCAACTTTCTGTTTTGTCACTGTATCAAGCTCGACACTAAAAGGCGGGTTGCTAATTACAACGTCAAACTGTCCATTAGTATGCTTATTTGCATAAACTACTTCAGGTTCTTGTAAGATTAATACATTTGTTCCACCTGATTTTTTTGCATAAAAGGTGAATGGGAGCAACCCATCCTGAACAAATAAATTTGCTGAACCGTCTCCATGTAAAATCATATTCACTTTTGCTGCCGTGCCTAAATCAAAATTGCTATCAGCACCATACAGAAAAGTTCTTGCCCAATTGTTTTCGTGAATTGGTGGAAAATAAACCTGATACCACCTTTGTACTTCACTACTGGACGCAACCTCATCATTTCGTTTGTGCTTCAACTCTTTGGTAATAGCTTTCATTGCCTCAATTAAGAAAGTGCCACTCCCGCACGATGGGTCAATGATGTATGGCAAATCTTGTTTTTCATTCAAACGATAAATTGCAAGTTTATCCAATTGCATTCCAAAAAGAATGAAGCGGACAATATTTATTGGTGTAAAGAATTGCCCCTTAGTTTGCTTAAATCCATCTCTTGTGATGCTCTCAAAAAAATCTCCTAAAATATCAGAACCATCGACTGAATTTCTTCCCTCAATAAGTGATATATCTTCTAGCTCCTGAACGGTGTATATGAGTTTTGAAAGAGGAAATTTTTCTTCGTTTATAACATAAGTCTTTGCCAGCTTCACCGGGTCAATTATGTTAAGTTTTTTCTCTAATGCCCTTCTGTATAATTCATTTATTCTTTCAAATACT
>CAZGSG010000410.1:0-4957 GCA_964528095.1 uncultured Terrimonas sp. | reverse complement strand
ACGGATGAGCCAAGGAGATTTTTCACTGACGTGAAAAAGCAGTCGTTGATCAGGGCGCTGTTTTCACCTGAGTGAAAACGCTCTGTTAACTCTTTATTTCAACCGATAATACATGTATAGCTAACCAGGCTGTTCCTTCGCTCGTTTACTCCTTAGCGACTATAGAACGGAACCTCACCAAATGGAATCGGATAATTCTCCCCGTAAGCTTAAAATACTGGTAAGTGATTTCACGCAGAGCTAAGGAGTTAATGAGCTAAGGAAGAGCTGAGCTATCTGTTTGTTCTTTATTTGTATGAACGGATGAGCCAAGGAGATTTTTCACTGACGTGAAAAAGCAGTCGTTGATCAGGGTGCTGTTTTCACGTCAGTGAAAACGCTCTGTTACCTCTTTATTTCAACCGATAATAAATGTATAAATAGCCAGACTATTCTCTATCTCATTTACTCCTTAGCTCTGTGTGAAAGCTCTTGCAGTGTTAGTGATGCAGGGATAAGAAGGATAATTCTTCAATCTCTACAACAAAACTTAAGTTATATTAATCGAAACAGAATGGCTATTCTAAAATAATCTGTGCGAAAGCCTTTGCTGATACTTTGAGTTCACCAACATTTGAAAAGAGTTTCTGCAAGAATAAGCTCTTGATTAACTTTTACAAATACAAGTTCGTATCCAGGTATTTCAATCATTATCTTTGGAAATCTATATTGTATAATAATGTGTAAGAAATATTTAATTTACCGTTGATCACCCAGCGCAACAACCATCGTTCTATGCACGATGCCCATCATCGTTATTTTATTCTCAACAAACCTTATAATATGGTTTCCCAGTTTGTAAGTACCCACCAGGTACCGCTACTGGGAGATCTTGCTTTTGAGTTTCCACCAGGCACCCATGCCATAGGCCGTCTCGACAGTCATACGGAAGGGTTGCTGTTGCTCACAACGAATAAAAAAATAACACGCTTATTATTCGAAGGAAAAACTCCGCATAAAAGAACTTACCTGGTACAGGTAAATAATGAATTGAGCGAAAAAAATCTGCAATTGCTACGCAATGGGCTACTGATAAAGACAGGCCCTCATGAAAATTATCTCACCACACCTTGTGAAGCCGCAATAGTAGCGGACCCGGAAAAACTTTATCCTTTCTCCTCTCCTGTCATTGTTTACCCACCTTATACCTGGGTATCAATAACGCTGACAGAAGGCAAATACCACCAGGTCAGAAAAATGCTTGGCGCTGTGCGTCATCGTTGCAAAAGACTGATCCGAGTAGCTATTGAGAATATCACATTGAACGATCTGTCCCCTGGTAGTGTCAGGGAATTGGAAGAACAGGATTTTTTTTCCCTGCTGGATCTCCGGGATGATCAATCACCGCTCGAGATAGTTCCATAAACAGTGTTTTTTTCAATTTTACTTTTTACTTCAACCTTATTATTCAATACCAGCACGGTAATGAGTGCTTGCTTTTGCTCCTGCTCTATCTGTATCTCCTGTTGTGTTGTGCAGTAAGAAAGTATACGGGCTATGAATGGTTTGGCCATCAAACGTTGCGGAGTACTAAGTATGATGGTAGTGCCTGCCTGCAATAACCTGAGCAGTATTTTATATAGCTGATCAAAATCCTTTTCATCATAATTGATATCACTTAACAGCAGTACGTCGGTGGCAAGATCGGTGGGCAGTTCATTCCAGTCGAGCAATGAACAGTGAACATTGCCCAGCCTGTTTAACTCAACAGACCGCTGCATTAATTCAACCGCTTCCGGTATATAATCACTGCAGGCAACACTCCGGGCATATCCTGCCGCAACCAAAGAAGGCAGACCAAGTCCTGCGGCTAATTCGGTCACTATTTTATCCTGCACGTATACCGGGTGTCGGACTATAAACTCACAAAGACCCAGTGCAGCAGGCCATACCTGTGTCCAGTAAGGAAAAATGACATTCCCGTTTTTTTCTTTTTGCAGCTTGTATTCTTTTTTCACCTGCTCATTGTCCGGTATATATACAGCGATTTGCCGTTGACCAAAATTAAAGGGATATGGATGCGCGCTGATTGACATAACTGATTTCATCATAGACATAATACGAAATTTTGCAAATCGAAAATAAGCAGGCAGTTATTTATTCGATGTGCGGAAATCTTTGCGTTAAACTTTAAACGCCGAATGTACCACCTTATCAGCGCTAAATGAAAATACCTTATTTTAGTTATCTCTTCCAACATTTATTCCAATGAGAAAATACCTTTTTTCCCTTTTTCTTTTTGTAACGATCGGCAGCAGCGGGCAACTTGGCCTGCAACATTTATTAACAGAAAACCTGCCTGATCCCGTTGGGCTTGACTCACCACAACCACGGTTTAGCTGGCAACTGACAAGCACAAAAAAAAATGTACTGCAAACCGCTTACGAGATAAATGTCAGCAGTGGTAAATCCAGGGCCTGGAACAGTGGTAAGATCTTTTCTACCCAGTCTGTACAGGTGGTTTATGCAGGCAATAAACTGGAAAGCGGAAAAAAATATACCTGGCAGGTAAGAGTATGGGACAATAAAGGCAATGTTTCTGCATGGAGTATGCCCGCCTCTTTTCAAATGGCCTTATTACATGCGGATGACTGGAAAGCAGACTGGATTGAACCGGGTTATATAGAAGATTCCATAACAAGACCCAGTCCTTATCTCCGCAAACAATTCAGTATAAAGAAAAAGATCGCGACCGCTACAGCCTATATCACTGCACATGGATTGTATGAGGCATCGCTGAATGGAAAAAAAATCGGCGACGCTTTTTTGACACCGGGCTGGACGAGTTATAATAAACGCTTGCAATACCAGGTATACGATGTGACAGGCCTATTGCAAAAAGGAGAAAACGCGATTGGTGTAATGCTGGGTAGTGGTTGGTACAGGGGCAATCTTGCCTGGAGAGGATGCCAGGACGTGTATGGTAAAAAACTGGGATTGCTTCTGCAACTGGAGATCACGTATACAGATGGCACAAAAGAAATAGTGGGCACCAATGATAGCTGGAAATCTTCTACCGGCAGCATCAGCAGTTCAGAAATATATCACGGTGAAACAATTGATGCCCGCAAAGAAAAAGATGGCTGGGCAATAGCAAGATATAACGATAAGGACTGGGCCAATGTAATAAAGGCAGTACATCCTATGGACGTACTTGTGGCCACACAAAATGAACCAGTAAAAAAACAGGAGTCTTTTGTACCGCAAAAAATATTCACCACTCCCAATGGAGAAAAAGTAATCGACTTCGGACAGAATCTGGTAGGCTGGGTCATTGTTAAACTAAAAGGAAAAGCAGGTGATACAATCACCATTCAGCATGCCGAAGTATTAGATAAAAAAGGAAATTTTTATACTGCCAATCTTCGTGCCGCGAAAGCTACTGCTACCTATATATTAAAAGGAGAAGAAGAGGAACGTTTTGAACCACATTTTACTTTTTATGGTTTCCGTTATATAAAGATCAGTGGTCATGCCGGCGATATAAAACCGGAAAACTTTACAGCCGTATCGGTCTACTCCGCAATGCCCGTGGCGGGCAGTTTTTCCTGCTCCAATGCAATGGTGAATCAATTACAACATAATATTCAATGGGGACAGAATGGTAATTTCCTGGATGTACCGACCGATTGCCCGCAACGGGATGAACGGTTGGGATGGACCGGCGATGCGCAGGTCTTTTCAAGAACAGCTGCATTTAATCGCAACGTAAATAATTTCTTTGCGAAATGGATGAAAGACGTAGCAGCAGACCAGCAACCAAACGGGAGCGTTCCCTATGTAGTGCCCAATGTACTCGGTCCCACACAGGGCGGTTCCGCAGGATGGGCCGATGCGGCTACGATCATTCCCTGGAATATGTTTATGGCATACGGCGATATACTCCTACTGAAAGATCAGTACAGCAGTATGAAAGCCTGGGTAAATTATATGCAGGCACAAAGTCAGCAGTACCTGTGGAATACAGGTAATCATTTTGGGGACTGGCTTTTTTATCGTCCTGATGATGACAATGACGGCAGGGCTGCGGTGACCGATAAATACCTGATCGCGCAGTGTTTTTATGCGCATTCCACCCAACTGCTCATCAACGCGGCCATGGTACTTGGCAAAGAAGATGATCACAAAACCTATACAGCTTTATTGGAAAAGATAAAGGACGCGTTCCTGAAAGAATATACTACAGGTAATGGAAGGCTTGTATCCGGTACACAGACTGCATATGTACTGGCATTGAATTTTGATATGTTTCCCGAATCGCTCAGGGCACAGGCTGCAGAACGGCTTGCAAAAAATATCATTAGCTATGGTGATCACCTGACAACCGGTTTCCTGGGCACGCCATACCTCTGTGATGTACTCACCCGTTTCGGTTATACGCAGCTTGCCTATAAACTATTATTGCAGGAAACATATCCATCCTGGTTATATCCTGTACGGATGGGAGCCACTACGATCTGGGAAAGATGGGATGGGCAGAAACCAGACAGCAGTTTTCAAACTGTCGGTATGAACTCGTTTAATCATTATGCATATGGGGCAATCGGTGATTGGTTATACAGAACGGTAGCGGGCATCCAGGAAACTATGCCCGGGTATAAACAGTTCATCATTCAGCCACATACAGGCGGTAACCTTACACATGCAGAAGCTGAATTAAAAACATACTATGGCATCATATCCACCAAATGGCGGATAGCTGATCAGTCATTTTTCCTGGATATTGAAATCCCGGCGAATACCACAGCAACGATATACCTGCCCGCGACAAAAACTGATATCCTGGAAAGTGGTAAACCCTTGCCGGCAGAGATCGTTGCGGGAAACATAGAAAAAGAATTCAGACCGCTTACTGTAGGGTCGGGTATTTATCATTTCTCTGTAAAATTGTAAAGAATGTCTTTTCCGTCGTTATTCA
>CAZGSG010000409.1:0-4974 GCA_964528095.1 uncultured Terrimonas sp. | reverse complement strand
CAATACTTGTTGGGTGATTGATTTCTGTTGCTCCACATAACGGATCAGCATTTCCTCTTTTTCTTTTTTATACTGGTAAAACTGGCTGGTTATACCAAGCGTCATCAATATCACTTCGAATACAAGACCGATGCTGATGAATGTGCCGGAACTGAGCGGGAGATTGATCCAGCCACTGTTTTGCGCGATCAACAAAAGGGAGAATACAATGCTGGTTATACCAGTAAAAAAGTAATACAATACGATCCTGTTCTTCTTAATCGAAACATACAGTAAATAGGTAGTGATAAGCAAAAGTGTGATACCGTATATCGAAAAGCTCGTTGTAAGATAAAACGACATCAATGCCGTATTTTCTGTATTGATATAGGGCATAAATGCCTGCAGGCCCCAAAGCAATGTAAGTACCACGATTCCCAGCAATACATTTCTCAACCAGCGGGTATTGTCATAGGGTTTTGTATATGCGAGGGCAACTGCCACAAATGTGCATAGATTGAACATACTGAATCCAGGTCCAAACCGCGTGGCCCAGGCCGGGTGTGTTGGCCACAGGTACTGGAACCCATACCCTTCTGTCGAGATCAGCCACATAAAAGTGCTTAGCACATAAAGCGCATAAAAAAGAAAGAGCTTATTACGCGATTTAATGAATAAGAAGATGCTGAAAAAAAAAGTGAGCAATAAGATGCCGGATGTGGTACCTATTACCAGGTAACCGCTTTCCGCTTTTTCAAGCATAGCATCTCTTGTGTGTAATGAAACAGGAAGCTGCAAGGTGTTATTCCGGTGTTTCACCAGCATCATCACCAGTATGGTATCTCCTTTATCCATTAACACAGGGATACCAAACTGGTTGAAGGTGACGGTTCTTTTTCTAAATGGGAAATTATCACCGAGTACGAGGGAGGAAACCAGGCTGTCTTTGCGATAAGTAAAAATATCCACTTCATTTAGCCGTGGGTTTTCGAGATTCAATACAAGGTCCGCGCCGGCTGATTTGTTATTGCTTATCCGCAGGGCGATCCAGTAATTATCAGCGGCGATACCGAGATTCAAAAACCTGTTTTTATTAGGGATGAATTTATTCGCTTTGAAATAACTGACAGCGCTATGGGGATTACTGATGGAATCGCCGGCGCCTAAATACGCCAGCATATTGTAAGTAAGGTGCAGCTCTTTCTCTCCGCTATATTGTACCAACCGGGTCTGTCCCAGGCAGGAATAAGCCATCCCAAACAGGAGCGCAATAATACCGGTTTTGAGAAATGGTCGCACTATATGGCATTAGTTTGCAGGTTTTGGTACGGGAAGGGTTGGTGGCAGATGCTTCGTTTTTAAATATAGCTATTAGTTGAATGAAAATAAGATTTTTGTCGCGGGTAACGAGCTTATTGATTGATGTGGATTTATGCGCCGATGCGGCTTTAAAACCTTAAGGAATAAAGAGTAGATAATAAGGAAGCATTTCGCCAGCTTGTTCAGTTCATACCCTTGTTTTATTCTAACAGCGAGGCTATCGCTTTTTCTATTCTTCGCAGGCGGGTTTCGGCTGTTTTTGCTTCGGTAATGGAAACCACGATAGCTTTCTTTTTGCTGGGCGCGAGTTTTTCGTATGCGGCGCTGGCGGTTTTATTTTTTGCCAGGGTCTTTTTAAAATCATCCGGCAATTCTACAATCCGGGGTTCGGTATCAAGTACAATCGTAATCTCCAGTTCATCGCCACCGGCCACATTCGCTTTTTTTCTATGTTCAGCGCTTAACGGGATCAGGTACTTTCCGCCCATGACTGCTACTGTGCTTCTGTATGTGTATTTATTGAGGGTGATTACAACAGGTGGTTTTTTTCCAGCAGCCAGAGCGGTAATGATTTTCTCGGGGACATTGATACCGGTATTATTGCCGAGTTGGAGGATTTTGGTTTTGAATTTCATCGCGCTGAGATTTGGTTTGGGGTTGTTTGCTAAAGTATTAATTTTTTTTAGAATTATGCGACTGGTAAAATTGTTTGTTTTGAAAATAGGATCGGTGGACATTCAACAATGGTATAGTGTTTCTGGTTGTTGGCTTAAAGTAGTTTCTAACACGGTAACACGGAGAAATTTACAGCATACTGATTTGAATAGGTTTTTAAAAACAGAAACAGGGAGAGTTCAAAATAGACAGGACATTTCTTATTGATCCGCGCCTCCCTATTCGGAACTGGAATTGTAAACGAGATCAGGCGTATAGTCCAACACAAACAAAAAGAATGATCACCTGTATCAGCCGCCATGCGCCTACGCTGAAGCTTTGGCGCAAGCGTAAGCTTTGGCGAAGGCGGTCTCCGTGTTAAAACAAACTTTAAAGAAAACTACCAGCCATATTTTATTTCAGATTGAGAATAGGCGCTATGACGCCGCCAACCTCCAATCCCGCGTTTACAGCAAAGGAGACCTCTACTATTTTTACTTCAGCAGCTAAACTACCAGCCTTCCCTTCGATGGCTAATTCAGCTTTTTCACCTACATCTTTTACCGCCAAATTACCAGCCTCGTCAAACCCTATCTTAATAAACTCTTTAACCGATGCGCCGGCTTCTACTTCTACTATCTTCCCTCCGTACATATGCCAGTTTGCACCCAGGCCTGCACCTGCCGTAAAATCTTCAAACGCTCCATCATTTCCATACTTCACCTCCAATTCGACCAGGAGGCCTTCGCCGGCTTCTACTCCCCATGAATTACAGGTCCAGGTTATTTTCGCCGGGCCCATACCCAGTTTACCTTTAAAGTTGGCGCAATATTCATCTTCCCACTCTTTCAGCACGCCTTCTTTTTTCGCGAGGGGCTCAAACACTGAACAATCCGATTTACTTACAAGCGGGTATTCGCTGAGAATAGCTGCCATATCTTTTAAGTAATCTTTTTCAATAGATAAAAAAGAAATGGCGTTTCCCTGCATCCAGAACGGCGACCAATTGGCATAGTCCCTGTAAAATCTACGGGAGATGAATTCCTGGCGCTGGGCATATCCATTTACCA
Source organism: uncultured Terrimonas sp. (assembly GCA_964528095.1). Lineage (GTDB taxonomy): Bacteria > Bacteroidota > Bacteroidia > Chitinophagales > Chitinophagaceae > CAZGSG01. Next base: position 1,951 of record CAZGSG010000409.1, on the reverse strand, counting down.
ATGGCGATAAGACGGCCAGGTATTTTTCTGTTTCCGCATTTATCTCCTTGCATTTAGCCAACTCAAGACTGGCAATCTGGTCCTCCTCTCCAGCTTCACCACCTTCCAGTTTATTTAACTTATCTCCATACTTTTTATTGATGGCTTTTATTACCGTATAGTATGGCGTAGAAAGCAGTTTCAACCGGTGTTTAAATACATCCGCCTCCCTGACCTTTTCATTTTGATATATTTTCATAGCATCCATTATGATCCACTGTGCTTTTACCCGTATCGTGGATATCCCTTTGGCGAATGTTGATAGCTGCATTTCCTGTTGCACATCATCATTTACTGCTGGCATTTTAGTTTCTATCGCTGCTACTGTCATACTCAATGCCATTTTCTCTGCTTCAAGTTCTATGGCAAACTGTTTCATCTCATCCAGGTTGCCTGGCATGGCGGGCAATAGGGTTCTTTTTAATAAGGGGAATTCTTTTTTATGCAGGCGGCTCATGATCTCGCCTGGCATAACCTTGTTGTTTACCTGCCGCAGTATGGCTATTACTTGTTTGTCATAGGAGCTGGTCACAGATTTTGTCCCGTGCTCCTCTGCTTTTTTGGTATCTCCTTTTTTCAGATACATGATACAAAGGATCTTGTTTGCCGTCGGATTCAAGGTATCCCGCTGTACACATTGTTGCAGGTATTTCATCGCGTTATTCATATCCCCCAGGCGGTAATAGGCATTGCCCAGGTTACAAAGTATCGTCGCTTCGCCCGGTTTTTGTTTATTCCAGTATTCAAGAATAGGAATTGATTTCTCAGGCAATCCGCCCATTATTAAAAACGCGGAGAAATTATTGGCGGTCAGCGCATCGGCAGGATTGATTGATACGGCCCTGCTGTATAAGTATAAACTATGCCTGGGCGCTTTTTTCAGCCAACTGGCAAATGCTATATTGCTGATGTCTTTTGAATCAGTTGATCGCTGATTTTTTAACGACTCATCAGCCTGTTTTTTTTCTTCCGGTTTTATACTGGCTGAAATGGACGTGTAAAGCTGTTGTATATAGTTCTTATATGCTTCCGTTGTTAAGAGTTGTTGCAACTGGTTGAGTTTTGGCGAAGCGGCAGGTGTTTCAATGGTAAGTTTGGCAGTGGGAATATTGTTAGTATAATCGCCGGTAATAAGCGCTGCAGGTGGTTTCATATCAGCAGGCACCGTCAATGGTGTGAGCTTAGCCAGTTTTGACAAATATTTTAGACTATAGTTGGATGTCAACCCGGGTGATACTTCCACAGGAGATACGATCTTACCCGGATTCAGCATCGCTTCCAATGCCGCCAGCGCCCCATCCTGCTTAACAAGGCGCGACACTTTTAGCATATGCGGATAGGCTTTTTTTTGTAAATGCACTATGATCAACTGGGGCACATCGTTACCCAGATCCTTATTATAATAAGCCGGGTTTATTGCGACTACTTCTGTTCTTGTCAGGTCATCCTTACTCTCGGTGAAGGTGTCAAGGCCATCAAAATATTTTACAAGTCCTGCGGCGGTATAAGAAAAAGGATAGAAATAGTTGAAACCGCGTGCCAGCCAGTCCTTTGGTTTTTTCTGGTATTGCCTGATTATATCAGCTGCACCATTCACCTCGGTATCGATATTTTTTATGTCTTTGTCCAGTTTTTCCGGGTTGTTCGTTTCCGTGAATGCTTTTCGCTGTGCCGCTTCTTTTGCAGCTGTATAATTTTTATCATGTGTTTTATAGATGACGATCCCGGCTTCAAACTCTTTTGCGATGGAATTATAGATATAGTTTATCTCAGCCTTTCTTTTTGTTCTGTATGTTTCGATGTCGGTCAACATTTGTTCCAGGTATTCTTTCCTTGTAATAGCAATAAATACCGGCTTATCGCTATTGCGGATAAGAATGATATCATGTTTCGACGTGTAGATCGTATCATT
>CAZGSG010000408.1:0-4985 GCA_964528095.1 uncultured Terrimonas sp. | reverse complement strand
TGAAAATAGTACCCGCCTGGCTACTTATGATGCAATGAAAAAAGCGGGAGTTCCTGCTTATAAGGCTGCGGAGATCGCGCGAAATGCAACGATCAATTTTAATAAGAAAGGTAACTATGGCGCCACTGCGGACAGCCTGTACCTGTTCTTCAATGCATCCGTGCAGGGAACTGCGAATGTTCTCAAAACTCTGCTCACCACGAAAGCCGGTTTGAAAATGGCCGGTGGTATTGCCCTCGTTGGTATGCTTGCAACGTATTATAACCGCATGATGAGCGATTGCGACGATCCGGCCAATGCAGCAGACTGTTACGACAATATTCCAGACTACGAAAAAGAAAGGAATATCATCCTGAAAATACCTGGTGGAAAAGGGTTCCTGAAAATCCCACTTGCTTACGGATTTAATGTGTTCTACAATGCCGGTGAAGAGCTGGCCCAGGCAACGGCCGGTAAGACTACTGTAGCGAAAGCAACCTCATTCTTAATGAAAAGTGCGCTGAATGCATTTAACCCGGCCGGTAGCGTTGATCAACCGGTCCTCCAACAGATCAGCCCGACTGTTACGGATCCCATTGTCCAGTATTACACGAATAAAGATGGTTTCGGAAGGCCAATATATAGCGATGATAAGTACGAGCGTCGGCCGGATAGTCAGACCGGTACCAGCGCTGATAGTCCCGGCTCAAAAAGATTTGCCGCATGGTTGAACAAGCAAACCGGTGGTGATGAAAAGCTGAAAGGAAAAATTGACGTGGCACCTGGTACATTGGACTGGTTATTTGAAACATTTACTGGTGGCCTCGGTCAATTCACCAGCCAGACAATCGGCAGTACCCGTGATGCGATCGACCCGAATGAAGATGTTGATTTACGGAAAGTGCCGATCTTAAACCGTTTCTACACGCAACCGAAGGAGCGCAGCGATCGCCAATTTATATTCGGAACGTTGGAAGATTCCTATAACACCATTATTGATAAAGGTGATATGGATAAATTCAATACCGAAATGCAAAAAGCCGTTCGCCTGGGAGAAATATCCGAAGAGAAAGCGAAGAAATACACGAACACCGTTGTTAAAAATCAATTCCAGTTTAATAATAGGGAGTTGACAAACTTCATTGAAAGAACCAAGACTGAACCGGTCACTGATGATGAAGTAGAACGGTTCGTTGACGACCTGCAGCAACGTGCTGACCGTGGCGAAATACCAAAGGAGTGGATTAAAACATACAAGTCCGCTATTACTAAAAACCGTAAAAAGTTTAAGGAATAATGCATAACAGTATCTACACTGCACTTATTGGTTATGAAGATGTAGGCGGCGACATGATTGAGCGGATAAATCACATGGGACTTGCTGAAGTATTTGGACCAATCGCGGAAGAATGGGGCGCTGATCAAAGCGTATTCAATAAAGTTCTGTTTTATACCCTGCATTGTTATTCCAGAGAGAGCCCGTTTGTTATCCATGAATCCGACTGGTCAAACATTAAAAGGAAGGTCGCAAAAAAAGTGGGGATAGATCACAAAGAAGATTTATTCTTTCAGCTCTATGATCTCCGAAATAAAAATTACACGTTCACCATTCGGAGATATTTGGACTATCAGGGAAGCAAGGCAACCAAACACCTGATGATGTTGAAGGACCTGTATGAACAAATGGTAAATTCTGCGATTGAAAATATCACCGATAAGGACGGTGTGATCATGTACGATCAGAAGGTAAAAAATGCCGAATACGCTGACCGGCTGTATGAGAAAATAAATTTATGGCAACAGCGTATCGAGGGAGAGGAAACCCATTTGAATAAAGCCAGGGGGCAGCTCCGTGAGGTGGAGATAAAAAGAAATAACCTTACTTTGCGGATGGAAGATAACCTCGGCGAGTGAACATAATGCAAATAAATACCGATTTTCAAATTGAGTTCAAGTATGACAACTGGACGCAAAGAATGATGGTTTTCGACCCCTTTGGGGAATTTATTCCCTTCCCTTACGAAATGTGGCTCCGATGTGTGGAAACGCCGTACCGAAAGCACTTTAAGTTCACAGACACTTCATATCAACGTGTTGTGAATATTTTTATAGGTGATTATCAACATCGCTATATCTGCAATAATTGAGTATGAAAAAAGAAGTTATCAACCGGCTGGAAACGGTCGCTAAGGATTTACCCGTAGTATATGAATCCAAACCCGTAGTTTTGCCTCGCGAAGAGGCCATTAAGCATTATAAAAATTTACCGAAAAAAGGAAAGTTGCAACAAATGATGCCGGTACCAGTAAATCATCTAAGCAGGTTGAAGAAAGCATATAAGAGTGGCGGGGAAGTTGCAGTCGGTAAGTACGTCGGAGAAATACATCGCAAAGCAACCGAACAGAAAAGGCAAATTGCAGCTCCGGCAAAAGTTGTTAATACCATTTAAACTTTTTGTTATGCATCCTGCCGTCCAAATTCTCGTTTTTGCCTGGTGGATTTACATTTCATACGAAATTTGTTCAGTCAACATCAGGTTGAGCAGCCCGTATCTTTCCGTAGATGTGATCAAGGCCAAAACGATGATCTGGACAGCTCTTTTAGTGGTTTTGCCTATTTTTATAGGCACGATCATTAAAGACGTCTTTTGATGAGTAAAAACATAATCACCATTGGTGAACACATAGTTGAACTTCCTCCTGTTCCTCGGAATAAGGAGGAAATTTTGTTTTATGACAAAAAGAAAGATGATGCCTTTTGGCAACGCATCGAGTTCCCTAAAATATGGTATGAGTTCAATGAGCGTACAAAGGCATATCAGACCGATACGGTCTATGATGAGGACGGCATACTCATTTCCCTCTCTTACGAAGATTCCGACCTGTTAAAGCGCCTATTGATTCAGGAGAACAAACGCCGATCGAAAGGCATCTACATGAACAATGGCGGGGAACTGGTTTGGCTGGCTCCGGGCTATTACTACACGCTCCAGTGGGCCCAAATGAAAGATTTACCTACCAAGTACGGTAATTTCCGGGCTCCGCAGAATGAAGTAATGACCCTCTGGCATAAGGTGAAATTTGAATGGGACTGGACGACCGGGCTTGTTCTTCCAAAGTGTAAGAAATCCGGTATGACGCAGATCATAGCCGCAGACTATCTCAATGAAGCTACACAGCAGAAGGGTTGGGAAATGGGCATAATGAGCAAGGAATATGATCACGCTGTCGATGTGGCTATGGCTTACTTCTTCCATGCATTCGATAATCTTCCGTACATCATGCAACCGGACCTACGCAAACGCAATGAACATGAGGTTGTATTTGGTCTGCCCGTTCCCAGGGTGGGTTCCGGTGTTGGTAAAAAGCGGGAGAAAAAGGAAGTGCTGAATACTCGTGTTGCCTGTTCCAAAACAAAACCTACCGGCTTCGATGGTCCCGTAATGCGCCTCGGATGGATCTCTGAAATGCCAAAGACCTGGGAGGCTTCAAAAGTTTCTCCTGATGCACTTCATAAAAAAGTACGGGAAACCGTAAGGCTCCAGCAGAAAAAGAATGGCGCCCTGATCTACGAATCCTATATGCCAGAAATCGACGACAAAGGATATAAGGAATTTCGGGATATATGCAAAAAGTCAAAGCTCTCTACCCGAATTGGTGGCGGTACCACGGAATCCGGGTTGATCGTCCACGAGCTGACGGCCGTTGACAGTAATGAGATCTGTTTCGATAAATTCGGCCACTGCGATCGCAGGAAAGCTCTCTTTGTGATCAATCTGGAAAATGACAGCATGAGTAGCCAGTCGGATAAACAAGCCCACCGGCGCCAGTACCCCCGTGATCAGAACGATATGTACGATTCAGGGGGCCGCGGAAATACCTTCGATAATGCCCGCCTGGGTGTCCATCAGCGGGAGGTAGCAGCCGAAGCAAAGAGCGGAAAACGGCCCTGGAAAGAAGGTCACCTGCGTTGGACAAATTCTCTTTGGGAAACAGGGCTGGAAGAAAATAAGCGACCGCATGGGGAGTTTAGTTCCGTGTACTACGAGGAAATTCCCGACGATGAGCTGGCGAAGGGCGTAGAGGGAAGCCTTAAAATATTTCACGATCTGCCAGATGAGTTTTTAAACCAGGTGGTACAGACCAATAACCGGGACGAGGACGGTGAATTTTTGGCGCCGATAGATGGCGAAAATACAATGGTAGGTTCCTTTGACCCGACTGACTACGTGTTGAAAAAGGACATTGTAGAAGGTTCTATGTTTGCCGGCCACGGTGGTTTTCTTTACAATCCCGCACTCGACACCAGGTTCAGGAAAACAATTTCCAATACTCCCATTTATGAATATCATTTCAGGCATGATAACCCTGATGAGGATTTGGAAATGCTGATAAAGATCATTCTGTATTTCAATGTTCGGGTGATCATAGAGGCAAATAAAAAATGGGTTGTGACAGCGATAAAGCGTGAAGGGTTACAACATTTTCTCCTGCTAAAACAAAAAGACGGGTCCATACGGCCATATAAAAAAGGGGATGAAAATAAGTTGGTAAACACCACGGTTGATATGATCAATGCATACGTGCGTTCTATTAAAGTTTGGTGGTCCACTCGCGGTACTGATTATATGGCTACCTATAAGAGTTTAAACGGGATTCAGCAGTGTATGGATTTTGAGCCGACTGACACCAAGAAATATGACTTAACGGTTTCCCTGGGATATTACCGACTTGCCAATGATTCTTATGCCGTATATAAATTGACCAAAGCACAGGAAGATGGGAACTATGAAGGAGGGGGAATAAAGGAGGCCGTTTCCAGCCTCCTGGACTTTTAGACCCGGAGGCCACCAAATCGTGACAAGAGCCAGAGCAACAGCAGAATTGCCATTGTCACAGCGATCACGCGGCGCCACACCGGAGGCATAGGGATTACGGTAAACACGAGCCATAAGATCAGTCCTATGCACACACAGACAAACAAGGCAGTAAGAACCGTTCCGAAAA
>CAZGSG010000407.1:0-5040 GCA_964528095.1 uncultured Terrimonas sp. | reverse complement strand
GGTCTGTAAGCCTTATATCCGTTCCGTTTTCTTTGAGCAGGAAAATCCTGTCTAAATGCTTTGCTATTAACATGACTTCTCGTTTTACAGGTTATTGATTTATTTCTTCTTCCTCAACATTCGCTTCAACGCTTTGTGGCTGTTCATCAGTTACGGGTGTTGCAGTTGCACCAAACAGGTCCGGGGCAAACTTTGAGGATAAGGATGATTTTCGTTTGCGTATGGCTTCTGCCTGTTCGGGATATTCTGAAGGGTCAGGTACTTTCATCCATGCGTCCCTGTGCTTTCCTTCTTTTTCCAGTTCATCTACTTTTTGCATCGCCTCCCTGTATTTCTTCTCTTTGGCTTCTTTTTCCTTTCGCTCCCTGTCTGTCTTTTCTTTTTCCATAGCAGATTGCTTTTTCACTTCTTCCAACTGTTTCATGAAGCCTTCCATGTCCACCATTAAACCTGAAACGGTCCGTATGGGTGTTGTTATTCGTTCAAAGAAACCGTTGTCCAGTTCTTCGGCACTTCCTCTTAGATTGAGGGGCGGTATCAGTTTCCTTGCATCGTCCCCGCACTGCTCATTGTTGAGCATAACCGATACTATCCAGTTACTTTCTGCTCCTTTCCGTATCGTTACTTGCAGGTCGCCTGTTATATTCAATGCAGCTATGCTGCTGAAAAAATTTGTCGTTTCCATTGTCAAATGTTTTTTTGTTAAAAAGAATTTCTGTACAGTCCTGTATAGTTTTATTCCGTGCTACGTTATCTAAACAGCCATCCCCACAATCCCCACAGCAAAAGGGCTAATGCTGCCCACTTCAGCATCCATTCTATCGCAAGTGTGATTAAACCCACTAAATAGTTATTGAAATGCTGCAATCCACCTAAGCCCCTTCGGTTGAATTGTCGCATACCGACAAAGAGCCTGATTGCCAAACCGACAAAAACCATAGTCGGATAAGACATTGCCTGTAATAGTTTTATCAACGCTTCCATAACCTTGTATTTTATGGGTTAAATAATAGGTCTATGGCTAATGTAAACTTGGGATTGCTATGCTTCCTTACAGTAGTATATAAGGTCATACAATGCACCATATACAATGCGACATAGCCAGCAAAAAGTTGGTCTGCAAATAAGCGGCTGTGAGTATGCAGACGTTTCCCATACTTATTTATCTTGTTCCTGACTTCCTCAACAAAGGATAGCCAGGCTTCTACTGTTAGCAACCCGTTTTCCCACTGGCTGCGTATCAACTGTTCGTCCTCCTGTATGGCAAGGCACATATTGTCGGTGTATTCCAGTAAGGCAGGAATTTCCTGCGGAAATAGTTCGTGCAGCAATTTTGCCTTCTCTATGTTTATCAAATTATCTAACGGTTTCATATACTTGTTTTTGTAAGTGGATAATAAGGACAGGCATTGCTGCCTGTCCTGTTACTTTAGCTCAGTGCAAGCACGTCTGCTCCGTCTTTTGCAAACTGGCTGCACAATTCAAATGCTCGTTGTGCTTTAGCCTGTGCTGTGCCTCCCATTACAATGGATTGCAGTTTGCTTTCATCGTCCTTGTAATTGCGTACATTCTGATAGTAACCTGTTACCGCATTGTATGCCCCGAACACTGTTCCTTTGGTAGTATTCAACTGTTGGGTATCTGCCATCATTGCATAGGCAAAGGCATCTTCCACCGTATTTTTAAAAACGGTTGACAGTTCATCCTCTGCACCTTTTTTGAGTGCGTCCAATGTTTCCTTGTTGGGGCAAAGTGCCAGTTGGATAAGTTTCTTTACTTCTTCATCACAGATACGCACCTTTGTCCATTGATTGAATATGCCCTCCAGTTGTACACTTAGCTGATTAGCCAGTCCCATTACTTTATGAGCATTTTCCAAACGTTGTTTTGCACCTGACGTGTGGCGAATACGTACCACGTTGGACATATTTCCCAATGCTGCATTGAGAGTGTTTTGACAAACGATACGTACAGGTGTAAACGCTGCGGTAATACTTCCCGTACCATCATGTGAGGTGGTCAGGAAGATGTATTTTTCTGTAACATCATCACCGTTACCTACTCGGATATAGTCAGGGAGTTTAGCCGTAATAAATATGCGCTCTCCGTTTCCTAATGCACCTGCTGTTTGATACAGGATACCATCACCACCACCTACAATAGCATCGAAAAAGGCAAAGGCATCTGCATTTTGTACTATTTGGTAATCTTTTCCTACTACGCCAAAAACCGTATTGGTATCGGTACGCATAGTTGCGAAATTGTCGGGCAACAAAATGTTACCACCTTCTTTTATTTCACCATCATCACTTATACTGATGCCTGTGCCACGAGTATATAAGGGAGATTTGATAACCTCGAAATCAAGCCCTGCGTATTTGATAGCTTCGGCACTGGTGGGATATTGCTCTACTATCTGTCCCAAATTGTGCCATGCTTTCTGCTGCACGCTAAAGAAGCTGTATTTGCCTGTACGTTCGTTATAATTAAGATTATGTGCCATGATTGTAATTTTTAAAAGTTGATAAATGAAAATGAATGATTAGAAAGGCAAATCGTCTGTGCCATTGTTTGCAGGTACTGCGGAGTCGTTTCTGTTACCACCTGCTACGGTTTCAGACCGTTTACCGCCTCCATACAATTTGATTTTTGATGTATGGAAATTGAGTGCTGCATGTGCCCCACCATCTCCACCAATCCATGCTCTTGCACTCACCCTGCCGTTGAGTTCTACCAATGTTCCTTTGGTGAGTACCTTTGCTACATTTGTTGAAATCCAGTAGGCACAGTTGAAATACTCGGTGTGTTCCACTCGTTCGCCCTGTTTGTTACGGTAGCTGTCATTCACTGCTACGGAAAAATTCACTACCTGTTTGTCGCTCGGCAAGGTGCTGATTTGTGCGTCCCTCGTTAATCTGCCAATGATGTTCATGATTTTTAATTTTAATTGTGAAACCATTTTGTTTACTTCTTTTTTCACCCGCTTGCCCTAAAAGCATTTTTCCAAAAGAAAAAACGGTAAAAAAGAAAGCAGCGACAGAGTGTAGCCGGAGGCGCGGAGAGCTATAAGTCCCGAAGGGTGCAAGCGCAGCGCAGCATTATGCGCTCGTAGCAACGAAGGCGTAACTATCTTAGCTGCCTTTTTACCCGTTTCGTTGGAAAATGCCAAAGCAGGTTGGTTGCTATCTCAACCAATCAGGCTTGTTATTCTCTTGTATAGTAAAGCATGAGGGGGATGTAAGGCGGTGAGGAACGAGCCGGTCACGACAAAGAAGGGACGGAAGCGAGGCGTACCCTGGAATGACCGACCCGAAGGGACATGCCCTTTTTAAAAAAAACATGTTTTTAAAGGTGACTTGTAGTAGGCTACGCGGATTACGTTATCTTTTGCTACACTTTAAGATACAAAGTGTTAAATTGTTAATATTAATATTTAAGTATTTGCTTAAATAAGTAACATTTATTACTTTTGCCTCGCAAACAAATTTGACAATGACAAACGATACTTGCATCAGGTTACAGGCGGACATAGACCAAATTAAAAGTTGCCGAGAAAAATTAAAGACTAACTCGAAATCATTTTTACAATTAGTACAGGTTCTTGCTTTGGCAGGAAATGAAGTACGACTGAAGATACTATTTCTGCTTGAAGAGGAAAACGAACTTTGTCCTTGCGACCTAAGTGATATTTTGGGAATGAGTATTCCTGCCGTGTCCCAACATTTACGAAAGCTAAAAGACGGGAATATTATTGAAGCCAGAAAACAAGGACAAACCATTTTCTATTCACTACACAATAAACATTTAAAAGTATTAAGATCGTTCTTTAAAATAATCAATCAACAAAATTTGGTGACAGTATGACAACGACAATAAAAAATAGTAAAGGCTGGATTGCTGGACTGTTGGCAGCAGTTGCAGCTTCTCTTTGCTGCATCACACCTGTTTTAGCTTTCTTAGGTGGTGCAAGCGGATTTGCTTCATCATTTTCGTGGGTTGAGCCGTATCGTCCATATTTAATCGGTTTGACAATTGCAGTTTTTACATTTGCGTGGTATCAAAAAATAAAACCACAAAAACAAGTTGGCTGCGACTGTGAGGCTGACAATAAAAAATCATTTTGGCAATCAAAATCGTTTTTAGTTATCGTTACTGTTGTTTCTGGATTGCTAATGGCATTTCCATACTATGCAAAAATATTTTATCCAAAGCCACAAAAAGCAAAAGTGATTGTAGTTGACAAAAGCAATATAGCAACGGTTCAATTAAACATTAATGGAATGGACTGTGAAGGTTGTACAGCACACATTAACGGCGCACTTTCAAAGGTGGATGGAGTAATTGAAGCAAACACTTATTATAAAAATGCAAATGCAATCGTAAAGTTTGACAATTCAAAAACATCAGTTGACAGTCTTTCAAATATTATAAACAACATCGGATATAAAGTAATTTCATCCACCATCATCAACAAATAAAAATGAACAAGACAGCAATACTTCAATCAGTAATCATTTGTCCTAATTGCAGACACCAAAAAGAAGAAACAATGCCCACAGACGCTTGCCAGTTTTTTTATGAATGCGAAAACTGCAAGACAAGATTAAAGCCGAAACAGGGGGACTGCTGTGTTTATTGCAGTTACGGAACAGTAAAATGTCCTCCAAAACAATTAGGAACTTCATGCTGCTGACAGAAAAAAGGATATAAAATGTAGAAGTTAAGATTTGATCCAACGAATTGTAGTCATGTCTTTTTTATTACTAAGTGGCTTAATCCCGGATCATTCAGCAACCTTTCCATTTCCGATTGAATAATGTCCTGTATATCTTCTTTTATCTGGAAATAATTACGCTGTACCATGCTGTTATCCAGCTTGCGAATCACCTCTATCTCCTTGTAGCTTTCTTCCTCTCTTTTCAGTGCATCGTGGTTATTGATAATTTCACAATGGAAGGCTTTCAGGTCTATTTTATTATCAGGATCGTCAGCTACCATGCCTACGAACTCACCGGAACTCAGTGCAGATATTTTTGAAGG
>CAZGSG010000406.1:0-5055 GCA_964528095.1 uncultured Terrimonas sp. | reverse complement strand
CTACTAAGGATTGTTATTTGGACCAGGAATATAGAATTCTTCCTGTTGAGGTTAGTTACGAGATAATTAACAAAGTGCAATATTATATTCCTTGTGGAGAGCCAATGCGGTTGCAGACAAATGGGAGGAACATTAGTTTTGAGCTTATTTCTCGAAATATTAGATTCTTAAGTATTTATGTCCTTGATGAGTATCTAGAACAGTAGCCATACTGAATGCCTGGATGTTGAAATACTTAGGTAGGAATTAGATTTGTTGGCCAAAATAGCCAACGGTGCGTTGATAATTTGAAATATAGCAGGAACCGATTGTGACTCAATTAATCAAACAGAGATTGAGCGGTATACTGCTTCTCAGTATGCACCATTTCATAAAATGTAAAAATGGCATAAATGGTTTATTGCTAAGTATTGTAAAACCTGCTCAGTGCTGAAAAGAAATGCAAATCATAGGTATCTAAATAGACAACATGTGTACACAGGTGCTGAACATTATTTTATTGTACTCATTTCGATGTGCCTGTGGTAGACAAATCCTGATGAAGGAGACTTCATATCGGGGCAATGTCGCGGGGGAGCAAATTGGCTCACATAATGTAGTTACGGTTGGTTTTGGAAATTAGCCGAAACAGATCCATATCATTCTGCCACCAAGCAAGATGAACCTAATAAATATTCTCATAAGAATGATGTTGCAAGAAAAAATGAAACAATTGACCAAGTCACAAACTACAATAACGCTAGAGGTACACCTCCCAGGATAGCGGGTGTTCCTGTAAATGATCTCATTAGAATCTATTACAAAAAAAGGAAAAAAAATGAAACTAAAAATCGTAACGCCCATATCGATTCTTGTGATTTCAATTTTCAGCTATTCTGTTATGCCTAAATCCTACGCAATAGCAGAATTAAAGTTCCTGTCTAAAACTAATTTTGACACAAGCCGTGGCAATTATGGCCAGCATATAGAAATTAAACACTCCATTATAGAATCGGATCAACTCCAAATAGTATCAGTTGATGACAGAGACATCATTAATAATGCTGGTTATTCACGCACTGACATATTTATGATCCTTGGCGAATACCTATGTTTCAGGGGCGATACAAGTGTCAGCAATAAGAAATTTATATTTAAAGGAAGTCAATCAATGATGCATATAAATGACATAGAGGGCTTTACTATTCAAATAGAAGCATTGTATAGTTTTACGCGCATGCTTACTATAGGCTATCCTCCAATTAAGCCTATGATTATTAACCGAAATACAGGAGAAAACTTAAACTCAAACCCGGAAGCGATTAAAGAAGTATTTGAGATTTACGAAAAATGGTATCGAAAAAACCTAAGAAATGGCTTTAAAGAAATTAAGTTACCGTTATCAAATTCTAAATATTGCTGGAGTGACGAAGACATGGGAAAATATTTAAAACCCTTCTTATAAACCTCAATGTCAGAATTTGGAATACGAGTAAATGCTTTTTTCGGGACTTCAGTCATTTTTTTAGCTGAAATTCCTTTAAAAAAGAAAATTATGTTCAACGTTAAAGAAAAATTCATCTGTATCGCGCTTTTTGCAATGATTTTAACTGCGTGTATCAATAAAAAGGGTAATTCACCAGAAAACAAAAACGGTAATCCAGAGATCATCAATTGTTACTTAATTAAGCCTATTGCTAATGATAGTAAAGTCGCTTTTCTTAAGGATATTACTGATAAAAGTATTAATCTGAACAATTTTGTAAATCAATTAGATCTTGGTGGCCAAATTTCTGTCGATTCATCAGTTATAATGGTCACTAATTTTGAAAGACAAAAAGAAATATTCATTAATTCGAAATGCTCGTCTTTCTTAAATTCCCCTGACAGTATTGACTTGATGAATATTTATTTTAACTCTGGGTATCATACAAAAACAATGACACGATCAATAGTGGAGTATTTGCAATCATATCCCAAAAATGTTTATGGTTTTGGAAAGGTAACTACGTATGAGTATAGATTCAACGGGGTATCAGAGACGGAGCCCCATTATTTGTACATTTTACTTCGAGAGCAAGACGAAAAATCTCAAAGACTTAACCGTGATTTATCTGGAGTAGCGTTTTGTTCGGACGGCTTGACTTGGAAAGAGGTTAACAAAGGAGGGCAATTCTTGCCAATATATATTCATTTAATTAGGCGAGGAAAGGAGTTGGAAATTCCTCTTTTGTATCAAATGGCAGGATTCAGGCCGATAGGGCACTTCGTTAAAGAGTAGTAATCAAAACGAGAAAACTGTATATTAAGAATTCAATTTCTAAATCCTCATCTTTTTACTTTCATGCGACCGGATGGCTGTCTCAATAAATTGCTTTCACACATAAACCTACTATGGATTATGTAGTTTTTGCCAGATGCAGTCCATAAGATGGCCATATCCACAGGCCGTTCAATCATTGGGTACAACCCGAAGCCTGGTCACAGGCAGTAAAGTAAAAGTGTTGAACAGCAGTCCTGCGCAAAGTCTGGTAACCATTAGTTTTTACGATGACAAAGGTCCTTCTTGTAAATCTCAATGTCAGAATTTGGAATACGAGTAAATGCTTTTTTTGGGACTTCAGTCATTATTATTAGCTGAAATTCCTTTGGTAATCTGTAAGTTTCGTTGAAGTTCAATGGAATTTACAATATAAGCTAGTTAGACAAAAAACATTAGTCCTGGGGCACGAGTTGTATCATGCGTGGTCATATGAATTTACAAATACAACAAAGGGTACTGATTATGGAGAAAGGCTTGTACGGGAAACAGCCGGGGTTGAATTTGAGAATTATTTAAGATCCAGTTTCCGCTATTTCTGCAGACTGCATTGATTCTTGCTTTTTACTACTGTCGATATATTTGTAATGTACTGGCAAGGAGCTAATTGGTCTGCAAAAAAACAAGATGGTCAAATGAAAGTTTATTCCACTCAGCTTTTGGATTAATATCCGACCTTAACACAGATCCTATAGAATTTTGCACCAATTCCCTGATTGAATTCCTTACATAGCTGAACAACCGAAAAGATGGAAACTATATTAGAAAAACTAAAGATTTTTATTACGAAAAATGATTGGGGCTTTGCTAAGCGCCTGGATGAAAACACTTCAGTCGAGGATGACATGGGAATTACTGGCATGGACGCCGTAGATTTCATAAACGACTACGCTAAAGAATTCAATGTCGATATAAGTGAGTTTGATTTTACGAAGTATTTTTATGCAGAAGGCGGCATAGACTTAATCAATCCAATACTTTCTTTGTTTAATAAAGAAAATCGCGTGAATCTAAAGCCCCATAAATTGACATTAGGACATTTGTCCACGGCTGTTTTGAATGGAAAATTATTGTAGAAACCTATTCAAATCTTGAATAGAGCAAGGGATATATTTCAGACTTTTCAGATGGCAGTATGATTTCAAAAAAGCTGAAGGAACATATACAGTAGCTGGTTCAAATTTCACCACAACCCATAAATACATTCAATCCCGGGGAAATACCATTTCCGTGGCTGCGGAGGTGAACGGGGAATTTACTTACCAGGAAGGCAGCTGGGGATCAGGTACAAGTACAACCAGCGGAGGCCATTTTTTTGTAAACGAGAAATAATTGCCCATGTATAATATATTGATCCGGCATCATACATAATGCTACATTAGCAGATCATTCAACCCGGCAAACACCCAATGAATACAAAATTTCTTACTGAAGAAGCGTTCTGGCAGCTGTACGACAAATCCCTGAACGCTGCCATTTTTGTATTCGACCAGATGACTGCTGATGGCTTCAGCAATAACGCCCTTGTAGCTTTTGATTTCAATTTTATATCGGACGAAAAAGAAAAACTTACATCACTGGGTGGATTCCTCACTGAAAACTACGGATACAAACTCCGGAGCCCACAAAAAAAAGAGCAGTATTGGATAATGGAAGGCCGGTCTGCTGAACAACCCTGTACTGTTCACAATCTGATATTCTGGGCTTACGACCTGCATTGCAAAGGCTTTGAATTTGACTGCAAACTCAATGGGTACAGCCTGTTCACAAATATTCAAAACCCCAAATTCCTTTATGTAGCAAACAATACTGCGGAAGACTTTTACAACAAAGGCATTGATGCCATCAATTCCAGGAATTACGGAGGGGCTATTATCTGTTTTACTACAGCCATCGGAATTGATCCTGGCCATGCTGAAAGCTGGCAGGCAAGAGGCTATTGTAAGGAAGAAATATTCTCCAGAGCTGCGGCGAGAACTGATTACGAAAGAGCGTTGGTTGCCGCGCCGGGGAATATTGCTGCCATGCTATCGCTGGCCACCAATAAAGACGATGCGGGCGAACATGAAGCAGCACTCAATGACTACAATGCAGTGCTGCAGCTCGATCCCGGTAACAGCATGGCATATTTCAACAGAGGCAATACGAAATGTAGCCTGGGGAACAAAAAGGGCGCCTGCGAGGATTGGGAGAAGGCAAGATCATTAGGATCTCCTTACGCACAGGAAAGACTGGACGAAGAAAGACTTTGAATACACTAATGTAGAATCCTGCGATCTTGCGAGAGAGTGTGGTCAAGATGCGCAGGAATATACACACTAAAACATTTACTGATCGCAATGTCTATTCCTGTGCCAGCTTTGTTGCCAGATAGTCTGGCAATGTATTTATTGCAGTCTTTAATTTCTGTTGGTTCTCAGCTTTCCTTTCTTTGTTTTCCAAATTGTAATTATAATTCAGAAAGAGATAGTAAATAATTATTCTGTTATAATCGTCAAGCTGGTTATCCGAAATCATTTGCAACATTTTTGTTTCTATCTCATCAGATTTGTCGGTTTCGGATAAGGCCCTTCCCAGTCGCCCAACGTTTCCAAAATAATGATTATTGCTGGGGTTCCCGATCCTCAAACTAATCCCCAATAGCAGGTCTGGCACGTTAATATCCAACAATTCCAATTCCTTGATATAAGTCTTCCTGCGCCTCAAGGCATACCTGCCATCGCTTGCCCGGTCAACCTGGTCATTCATGATATCTA
>CAZGSG010000405.1:0-5055 GCA_964528095.1 uncultured Terrimonas sp. | reverse complement strand
GGAGGGTGCGTGATCTGGAGAGTGAAAAAATACCTCGTGCCAGTAGTGCACTCGGGCATCTGTGAAGATCGATCGTGCGGCGAGCGGAAGTAAGGCATGGAAAACAGGGCTTGCAGGTAATTATAATGATGGCGAATTCTCTTACCTGTACTCTCCCTGCTTCGATATCACCGGCATGAGCAATCCTACATTAAGCCTGAGCATAGCGCTGGATCTTGAAGATTGCGGTACTACGTTATGTGATGCGGCGTATGTAGAGTATTCGGCTGATGGTAAAGTATGGACCAGGCTGGGAGCTACCGGCCAGGGCACAAACTGGTATAATAAAAACTACAGCGGGGAATATGTATGGAGCGTACAGGGTTATACCCGCTGGCATGTGGCTACTATCCCTTTACCGGCAAATATTGACAGGCTGCGGTTGCGGTTTGTTATGAAATCAGATCCATATGTAAGTAAGGAAGGTATAGCGATTGATGATATACATATTTACAACAATCCAAATGGTATTTATACAGGACCGCCATCTACCAGTGCTGTTGCAACGCAACTGGCTGTTAGTGGAAGTAACTGGATAGATTTTATGGATGGAGGCAAGCTGATCGCTTCTGTAAATCCTAATGGACAGACACTGGGTAATACCGACGCGCAGGCATATATCAATACAGGCGCTGTACGTGTCAATACAGGACAATACTATCACGATCGCAATATCACCATCAAGCCAGCCAATACCAGCCTGGCCGATTCGGCAATTGTTCGTTTTTATTTCCTTGACTCAGAAACAGAAGCACTCATTAATGCAACTGGCTGTAGCGGTTGCAGTAAGCCTTCGATGGCTTATGAGCTTGGGGTGTCCAAGTATAGTGATCCGGATGATAGCAAAGAAAACGGGACATTGGCGGATAACAGTACCGGCAACTGGCTTTTTATAAATCCGGCTAATTGTGTAAAAGTGCCATTTGATAAAGGATACTATGCGGAATTTAAAGTAAAAGAATTCTCCGAATTCTGGTTGAACAACGGAGGCTTCAACAACAACCAGACATTACCTGTCGTATTAGTAGATTTTAACGCAACGAAGCAGGATAATGGAGACGTATTAGCTGACTGGACAACTGCTTCGGAAAATAATACAGACCGCTTTGAAATTGAACTCGCGAAGGGCAATGAAGAATTCAGACAGAATAGGTTTGTAAAAATTGGTGAAGTAAAAAGTGCGGGTAATTCAACAGGCAATAAATACTACCGGTTCAATGATATAGAATTGGGCAAATCAGGCATTCGTTATTACAGGCTTAGGATGGTGGATAAGGACGGAAGAGCTGTTTATTCCCTGGTGAGGCCTGTCGTTTTCACAAATGAAATTAAATGGCAGCTTTATCCAAATCCTTCCGCGGGTGTGTTCAACTTTGTGTACCAGGCAAAAGACAAAGAATCTATTCACGTAAAAGTATATGATCTGAATGGAAAACTGGTGAAGCAGGTAAGAGCTGTCGCGAATGGCTTTGTACAAAAAATGACCATGGACCTCAGCTCAACTAATTTTGCAGCCGGTGTTTATTTACTCGAAGCAAGTGTGGGAGAAAGGAAAGAAATTTTTAGAATGATGAAGCGGTAAACTTACAAGATCCGGCCCTGGGTTCAAAGTTCAGCATGCATAGTTCCTGGTTCCGGATTCTGGGTTCAGCGTGCTGACTATTGAAAAGGGTTTCTCTGGGTAATCCCAGTCTTAAAAATTCCAGACCAGTAATGTTGAACTCGTAAGAAATAGTTGATTTACCAGCACCCTGCAAGTAGTTCCCGGGTATTTTTTCTATAAGGCAGTTTTATAGCTTGTGTTTTATTGATTTGGTAAGATTGTTGCTTTCCTAAAAACCAATAAGATCCGGAAAAAGCCATCCAACACTATGAAAAAGCTAATTCTGCTGCTATGTTTATGCGTCTCCTACATTTGTTACGGTCAACCCTGTACTATTCCTGATTCTTTTTTCGCTGATGATACGATCGTTGTGTGTAATGGTAGTTCCGTTCAGTTAAATGCACCTGTAATTCCCGGGGCAAATTACAACTGGTCAACATTAGAAGGTACCAGTTCTGTCACACTCAACTTCAATGGAAAATACTGGCTGCAGATCAGCGATGCTACCTGCAGTAAAACCGATACCGTTACCGTACTCTTCAATTCTTTTTTGTTATCCCCTTTTGTCGGCGATCTTAAACTTTGTAAAGGTGGTACTACCGAACAAATAAAAGTAGCTGGCCAGAACCTGTTATGGTATACCGATGCGATCGGTGGCACGGCTAATCCGGTATTGCCCGTGCCTTCCACAGCCGATACGGGAAGAATGACCTATTGGCTCACGCAGACCATCCGTGGTTGTGAAAGCCCCCGTGTTCCGATGCAGGTAAAAGTAATTGACAAACCCAGGTTTGAACTGGGAGAGCCGTATATTATTCCCTGCGGGGCATCCGGTATAGTATTGCAGGTAGTGCCGGATGGTGAATCGGATTATACCTGGAGTAATGGTAGCAATGAACCGTCCATGCTTGCGCCAGGCAGGGGTAAATACTCTCTTTATGCACAGAATATGTGTGGCGATCATCGCGATACCGTGATGGCTGTGGAATGCCAGGACAGATGTGTGCAGTTTGCAAATGCGTTTACTCCTAATGGGGATGGAAAGAATGAACTATACCAGGCGGCCTGCTTCTGTCCCGTACCTAAATATAAACTGGTGATATATAATCGTAATGGCGAACTGGTCTTTCAGACAACAGATCCTACTGCGGGCTGGAATGGATATTACAAGGGAAAGCAGCAGCCTAGCGGCGCCTTTGTATATTATTCGGAGTTCTTTGATTTTGTATTAAAACAAAACCTCACAGAAAAAGGAACATTTGTACTGCTCCGGTAATTAAAAAACCGGCCACTGTAAACAGGGCCGGCTATTATTCATTGAGAATGATTACTTATTCCCAGCCTTTTTTTGCAATACCCGCTTCAATCGCTGCCAACGCTTTGGCTTCGTTCAACAGAGTAGTCAATTTATTGCCTTTACCATCATTACCCTGGGCCATATAAGCTCCTTTTGCGGTCTTTGTGATAACTGCATCCAGGATAGGTACGCCTTTTTCCTTCGTTTTTACGTTGTATGCGGTGAGGGTTACTTCAGCCATGGTTATTTAATTTTTGTGTTAGTAAATACTGAAATTACGGATTTCAGGGGGTTTCAGGCTGCTAAAGTTCTTCACCACCCGTTTAAACCACCTTTTTAAAATATTAACTTATTGATTATCAATTATATTTAGCATTTTATTTTTTCTAATACAGCTCCTTTTTATGTAAAAATCAAGCACTTGAATCTCCTTATTTTTATTAAAAATAGGCGAATGAGATCTGCTGGCTGTTTTCTACTGGGTTTGATTTTTAGCTCTGCCCTACCTGCGCAACTAACTGTTTTATTCCAGAACCAGGAATATGATAAAGCTGTCATCTATCTGGAAACCAATACACCGCCGGCAGGCAGGGATGTCCATTACCTGGCCGACCTGGGCTATGCCTATTTCATGAATGAGCAATACCGCCCCGCAATCGTAACCTATCAGTCTGTATGCCTGTTGGAGCCTTTACATAAACAGGCCAACCTGTACCTGGCCCAGGCTTATTCGCTGTTGGATAAGCCGGATAGCGCATTGATCTATTACCGTCATCTTATTGATATAAGTCCCGACAATTACCGGTATTGGCAAAAAGCAGGATCGATCTATCAGCAATGGGCGGATTATGATACAGCCATGTTCTATCTCGGTAAAAGCTATACGCTTAACCCAGCATCCGGTAAACTACTGGTGCAGTACGCGAACCTGCTCATTCGTCAGAAACTGCAGGAGAAAGCAGATTCCCTGGTTGAAATATTCTTATCGAAAGACTCCGCTAACCAGGATGTTATTACCAAAAGAATCGATATGAGTTTTAAAAAAGGCGATAATAAGAAAGTGATAAGCTGGGGTGAAAAATTATGGAAAGATTCTGCAGACCTCGTAATACCCTATATCAACCTCGCATATGGTTATCTTAATTCTGATAGCACTATCAAATGTATCAGTCTTTGCCATTGGCTGATCGCAAAGAACAAAGCAAATGAGTCGGTATTGTATTGCGCTGCTCTTGCCCATAGCCGTAGAAAAAACTATAGTGAAAGTAATAAGCTGTTGGATGAATGTCTTAAAATGAGCATCCAGAAAGAAGCCATTACTTATTTTGAACTGAAGGGGGATAATTATGAAGAAATGAAACAGTATCAGAAAGCGATCAGTTATTATGATACCGCCTACTATATTTTCCAGCCACCTGCTTCCCTGTATTACACAGGCAGGATCTATGATAAGTATTTAAAGAATAAAACGAAAGCAACCTATTACTACAGGCAGTACCTTGCTAAAAATAAAACTCCCCGCAACAGCGGGGAGTTACAGATCATTGAATATATACGCGCATATTTAAAACACGCGGAATAGTTTAGATATCCAGTTTTGCGTACTTGGCATGCGATTCGATGAACTCACGTCTTGGCGCCACCTCATCACCCATCAGCATACTGAAGATACGATCAGCCTCAGCAGCAGATTCGATGGTAACCTGTTTCAGTGTGCGTGTATCAGGGTTCATGGTGGTATCCCATAACTGATCCGCATTCATTTCACCTAAACCTTTATAACGCTGGATGTTTACCGCATCCTCTTTACCACCACCTATTCTTTCAACAAGTGCTTTACGTTGTACCTCGTTGTAAGCATAAGCCTGCTCTTTTCCTTTTTTGATCAGGTAAAGCGGGGGCTGAGCAATATATACATAGCCCTGTTCTACCAGCGCCTTCATATAACGGAAAATAAAAGTAAGGATCAGCGTAGCAATGTGACTACCATCAACATCGGCATCGGTCATGATGATGACCTTGTGATAGCGCAGCTTGGCGATATTCAACTCCTTGGCATCTTCTGTAGTGCCTACTGTAACCCCAAGGGCAGTATACATGTTACGGATCTCCTCAT
>CAZGSG010000404.1:0-5103 GCA_964528095.1 uncultured Terrimonas sp. | reverse complement strand
TACAACACATCACTACCTAAAGATGCACCTGTAAAAAACATAAAATTCACCCTTACCGGGAATATGAACCGCTATGTTTGGAGCATGGACAACAGGGTACTTTCTGAAACGGATAAAATACCTGTCAAGAAAGGTGAAATACTACGCATTACGATTTACAACAACTCCATGATGCGCCATCCCATGCACCTGCACGGGTTTGATTTCAGGGTGCTAAACGGTAAAGGAGAGCATTCACCGCTTAAAAATATCATTGATATCATGCCGATGGAAACAGACACCCTTGAGTTCGCGGCCAATACGGAGGGCGACTGGTTTTTTCACTGTCATATTTTGTATCACATGATGTCGGGCATGAACAGGGTGTTTGCTGTAGGCGATTACCAAAATCCCAACTTGCCCGATAAGGCTAAAGCCTATAGAACCTTACAGCGGGAAAGCAATATGCCACATTTCATGGCGCAAAATGACTTTGCCACAAACGGAAATGACGGAACGGCAATGCTGCAAAACACGAGGTGGAACCTGAGTTCGGAATGGCGTTTAGGTTACAATGATATGCACGGCTACGAGGTGGAAACACATTTAGGCAGGTATTTGGGCAGAATGCAATGGTTTATGCCATTCATAGGTTTTGACTGGCGTTACCGCAGACTCGGTATTGATGAGCACGAAAAGAATCTGTTCGGGCAAAGAAATGAGAAAGACACCCGCAGACAGTTTAGCTTAGGATTTATCTATACGCTGCCGATGCTGGTTAACTTCCAGGCAGAGGTATATCACGATGGAATCGTACGGTTGCAAATGATGAGAGAGGATATTCCTATATCCAAAAGATTACGTGGTGGCTTTATGGTGAATACGGACTTTGAATACATGGGGGAACTTAGTTACATCATCAACAAAAACATCGGCATCCGCACTCACTATGATAGTGATATGGGATGGGGTGTCGGATTATCATTGACCTATTAAGATGGATAAACATAACGACGACATTTATTGGTCTGATGCGTAATCTTCTCACCGAAGAGTTTAGATCCTTGTAAAATAATATAAACTGTATAACCAATATTATGAAAAAAGCAAATTACACCCACAAGAATTTAATTATTGAAATTCTTGCATCGTCATTTGACACCAACGCAAGTGTTAACTACATTATTAAACAGGATAAACATAGAGAGAAACGAATACGTGCACTAATGGACTATTCTTTTGACATCTGTATGATGTTCGGGGACGTTTTTCTTTCTGATGATGAGAAAGCTTGCGCTTTAATTGTTTATCCAGAAAAAAAGAAAAGTACTTTTCGTTCATCAGTGTTAGATTTAAAACTTATCCTTCGATCTGTAGGAATAAGTAATATAAACAAAACCTTAAAGAGGGAGAAACTCATAAAGAACATTCAACCCAAAATAATCATGTCTTATCTATGGTTTATTGGAGTTGATCCTTTGGTACAAAATCGGGGTATAGGAAGTAAGATGCTCCAGGAAATAATCAATTTCAGTAATTCTTCTAATCGTCCTATTTATCTGGAGACATCAACAGTCAAGAATCTGCCGTGGTATGAAAAATTTGGATTTGAAGTTTATAATGAACACGATCTCACTTACCATTTGTATTTTTTTAAAAGAGATGTAAAATAACTGGCAATGTTGGTATTTGGAACACAAATGCACATCGTCACATTTCTTTTCGTGAGCATAGAATTTGTGATTTTCTTCTATCTGGTGATATTTCGCTTAGCCAGACCAGATGATAAAATCACTATGCTCAATCTAATCCTGATTTTTCTGCTGCTGGTTTATAATATCACCGGAGGTTTACTGCCTGATCCGAAACTGCCCGGAAGCTTTTTTTTACAGGAAATAATTGCATATGCTACCGGTTTCATCACACCCTGTTATTTCCCCTATTACGTTTTCAAAGCTTTTGATCTAAAAAAGCTTAGGTTTCACGCGTATAAAGGTGTGTATCTGTTCCTCATTTTGCCTTACTGCCTTTTTGTTTTTGTTTTTTGGATTTCGGACGACCTTCGGTCCGCACAAAATCTTCTGGTCATTCCGGTACTCTATGCAATTTGGGTGATTGTTTCTCTGGTTAAAGCCATTCGCTATAAGTATAGTAATGATTTCAGTAGCCTTGAAGCAAAACAGGAGATGATTGTATTATTATTCAGCCTAACACCGTGGATTGGTTTACCCATTATTGATTACTTTAAATTCGGACAGGCAATGGAAGCATCTATTACCAATATCGGCTTCCTGTTATTGTTCGGCTTACAGGTGCATAGGAATGTAACACAGCTACGGATAGAACATGGAAAGCTGCTTGAATCGGAGCAACGATTAAAAAGTTGGAATGCTGATTTGCAGGATGAAGTGAATAAACGCACCAAAGAATTGGAAAAGATCAATGAACAGAAGACCAACAACTTCATTAACCTCGTTCATGAAACAAAAACACCGCTTACGTTGATTAAAAATTATCTCGACGAATACATATCCAAATTTGGTTCTGGTCAGGAATTGGACGTAATAAAAGGTGGCGTAGATAAACTAACTGCTGATGTAATAAACCTGTTCGACATTGAGCGGTTTACGAAAGGGATAGACACATATAAACACAACCGTATTTGCGATTTCAGTGCTATACTCAGCAGCAGCCTCCCTTTGTTCCAGCATTATTGTTTCATGCAGCAGATTACCTTCTTTGTTGATATAGAGGATGAGCTGCTTATAAAAGCTGATCCCAATGCCATCAACCGTATTGTAAACAACATTATTGAAAACGCCATAAAGTTTACTAACGAAGGCGGTCAGATAACTATATCGCTGACGAAACAGGAAGATAAAATCGTATTTGCTGTTAAGGATACCGGCGATGGAATACCCACGGAATTGCAAAAGAAAATATTCGAGCCTTATTATCAGATCGGGCATAAAAATACGGGGCTTCAGGGCATGGGCTTAGGCTTGCCTATTGTGAAAAAAGTTGTGGATGGGCTTGGAGGAACTATTGCTATTCAAAGCCAGCCGGAAGTAGTTCCGGGAACAACGGTTACAATCACGCTCACTCAACATACATTAGATAGCAATGAAGAAATTGCTAAATCAGGTACAGCAATCAGTAAGCTCAGTTACGAATACAGTTATGATACCATTGCCGACAGTGAATTTAAAGAGGGCAGGCGCACTTTGCTTTTGATTGAAGATAATATTACAATGATTAATTTCCTGCTTCAGAAATTAAGTACGGTGTATAATGTATTCTGCGCAAGAAATGGTGCGGAGGCTTTGAAAAAGCTCCACGAAATAACGGTCATTCCCGACCTTATTCTTTCTGATGTAATGATGGACAAAATGGATGGTTTTGCTTTCGCCAGGAAACTGGCAGAACAGGGAAGATATTCACATATACCTTTAATTTTCCTAACGGCTAAATCCACACAGGTTGACAAACTGAAGGGTCTGAAGTTGGGCGCAATAGACTTTATTTCAAAACCTTTTTCCTTTGAAGAATTGAGCCAAAAGATTGAAACCATCTTGGATAGTATCAACAAACAGCAAAAGGCTATCTTAAGTTCCTCCATAGCCCAACTTCAAACCTTAAAAAACCTGGGGCAAGAAGGTGTTTCCGCTTCCAGCCAGACAAAGTTTGAGGAAAACTGCAAGCTGCTGCATTTTACCACAAGGGAAACCGAAATAGCCCGCCTGATTGTGAAAGGCAGAACGTATAAGATGATCGCCAAAGATCTGTTTATCTCTGAAAAAACGGTCACTAAACATATCCAGAATCTGTTTGAGAAAGCAGATGTCAGGAACAAGATTCAACTCATCAATAAGCTGAACAAATAGCTACAAGGCATTGATTTACTACTATTTGAGTAGGGAAATAGTAGGAATTACGTATAGTTTCAGGGGTGGTATGGGGCTACATTTGTGGTGACAAATGTTTGCCATATAAAAGGGAGGGCTTATGTGTGAAGGTTATGTACTTGAATGGCTGGACACTTTGATTTCCGTCACTCTGAATCCATTAAAATCGGAGGTTGGTTCAATACCACCGGAAGACATCAACAAATTACAGAATTTGATAATTCCGGAAAAGGACAAAGTTCAGTCCGCCATCAAATTCACGGTGTTTAATCTGAATGACGAAACAGCGATAAAGGGCGCCATAAAAAACTATCATTCCAGCCTTGTCAGCTTGCTTGACCAGGCACTGGAAAACAAGGGTCCGTTTGCGGAAAATGCAGCGCCCCAGGCGATACTGGATAATATTATTTCATGTATCGAGGAATTGCTTTTTTTGATAGAAAGGCGTTTTACCAGCTATTTGGGCATTGATGAACGTGTGCCTGCCACCTACTTCGACCTGCTCAAAAAAGAGTTGCTAAAAAGGTTGCCACGGACAATAAAAAAACATAGGGAACAGCATTCATTAATTCCGGTGTTGGAGTTGATTATTCGGGAAGTGGAAGCATTTCTAAACCTGCCTTCAGATAAGCACAAGCATACTTTCAGGGAGATGTTCTATCTGAAAGATCTTTGTGTGGAGCTGGAATTTTTGGAATATAATGGTGATGCCACGCTTTACACCACACTGGATGAGGTATTGATCCGTATGAACTTTAACAGCAAAACGTACATCTATAACCTTACGCAAAGAATAGCAGCACACATCAACAGCGTGGAGCAACCTTCTGAAAGAATGGAGTGTTTGCTGTTTGACTTGAAATCATTTAAACAGCTTCATAAAAAGCCTGGAATGATTTTTCTAACGCAAAATGCGGTTCTGCACAAGCAGGTGGACAATTGGTTTTCTCAGGAAATATTTTACCTCGAAAAGAAAATACATTATGCAATTGTTCCACTGAAAGGTGGTGAACAGAAGTCAGCACCAAAAGACAAGGAAAAAGAGAAATTGCTTTCAATACTCTCAGTTGACCAAATGGCGCTGATATTGAGGGCGGCAGATGATTTAAGAATCGTAATGGCCCGCTCTCTGAATAGTGTATTTAAAAATATCGTTCCATTTTTGTCAACACCTTATCAGGAAAATATTTCTTACGACAGCATGAGAAGCAAATCCTAT
>CAZGSG010000403.1:0-5110 GCA_964528095.1 uncultured Terrimonas sp. | reverse complement strand
CTCGAAACCGGTTAGGTGTAAAAGACATTGCCGAATTGTGAGATACCGTTTCATGTATTTGTTGAAAACAGGGAGATACTTGCCTACGGGATCATCCAGTGATATTTTGCCTTCATCTACGAAACTCATTACCACGGCGGCTGTCAGCCATCCTGTGGAAGCAGCAATGGGAGCCTGTACCTTAGCCGTAAAATCAATTCCGGTCTCTTTCTGGTAGATGATCTTTCCATCTTTCCAAACCAGCGCCACATATTAGCCGAGTGTTTTCTGGTTCTTTTCGAGCAGGGCGCCTGCTGCAGAAAGATCAGGCTGTGCGAAGGCAGACAGCGAAAAAATGCACAAGAGAATGATCGTACTTATTCTAACTGACATATTTTTCGGGATTAGGGGGCTAACTGATGAACGAATGCTTAAAGATATTTTAAAAACAGGAACCACAAAATGAGGCAGTAGTTTCCTCCGATATAATTGATGCTGAGTACGATTAGAAATTACAGATTTGATTATTATAGGAACGCCTATGTCATATGACTAAAATCATATGGGGAGTATTGTTCACATATATGAGATTTTTGCTACTTTTACTGTGAACGTGTACCAGCTGTGCATTGCAGCTGATTCCCGGAAGTAATTCAAATAAGATTTTCTTTCTGTTTTTCCAGATTTCCTACCATTCTGCACTCCTATGTAGTAACAAGGCAAGATCCGCTAACGGTTTATCCTTTGAGGGCTGATATGAAATGTCGTTGATTTCTTAAAGAGAGGCTTTACATAATTGCATCGAAAACATGTCAGACAGAGATTATCCTTCTGTCTGGAAAAGCATGTGAACGCTGCATAGGAAAGGCGTGCTTTATTTATTCAATCATTTCCAGACTCAAAAAACCCATAATACATGACCAGCAAAGCCATACAGTTACGGCTGGAAGGCGAACGCCATATTGCGGACATGACCGCCGCTTTCCTTACCCGGAACCTCAGGAAAAAACCTACGCAGGAAGAAGTTTGCAAAAATGCAGGATGCAATGAATGCAAACTGAAACGCATATTCCGCGAATACTATAAAATGGGGATGTTTCATTACCTCATGCGGATGCGAATGGAGAAGGCGAAACAACTTATGGAAGAAACGGATTATTCTATGGCACAGATAGCCAGCATGATAGGTTATACCGAAACCTCATTCAGCAATGCTTTCAAACGACTATACGGCGAAACTCCCCGTGAATGGAGGTGGCGTGCATAATACTCCCGAACAGAAAAGTATAGCTCCCGTTTGTGAAACATTTGCTAAGTATCTTGCATGTAGAGTTCAACGACATTTCATTTTTCCCCTTATGAACGCTTAGGATAGGCAAATCTCCCTGGAATTAAAGAATACGGCAGGCATAACTTCGGATCTTATCTGACAATAACCTGTTTTGGTTGTAATGACCTTGCCATGCTGTTCCCCCTCAAACAGCATGTATCATGCACCTCCGACATAAATGTGCATTTGGAATTTTTGTACTTAATTGACTTTATCGGCAATCGATTGCCGGATTCATCGTCATCGGCCAGCGGCATACTTTTCATAAAAATTAATGGTAAAGGTTTAAGATTGGTTACCAGCGAATGCTGTAGCCTGCTCTGAGGTTCGTAGCCCTGCGCAAATGTTGCTAAAGGAAACCAGGTGAAAGCATAACACCGCTGCAGGGTGTTTGCTTATCTCCTGGCATATGCTCTCAATTTTTAAATAGTAAAAACCTTATGTTATGAGAATGGGTCAAACTGCGTATGCTCCAGCGGGTGCTTCAATGCCATTGAGGAAAAGGGTATTGGAGAAGAGTGGGAGAGTGGTGAAGAAGTTGGGGAAGTTTTTGGTGAAGAAAGAAACGATGGTGGAAGTGATTTGTGCATTGTTGATAGTGTTGTTTTTGTATACAGGGGTAAGTAAGATTTGGGATTTTAATATTTTTAAGACTCAAATGGGGCAATCTCCTTTTATTCAGAATATGAATGGGTTTATAGCTGCTACGCTACCCGCTGGTGAAATTCTTCTTTCATTTCTGCTAGTACTTAAGCGTACAAGGTATTGGGGCTTATATCTTTCTTTTTTGTTGATGGGCATGTTTACAGGGTATATATGGCTGATGCTGAATTATGCGCCTGATCTGCCTTGTAGTTGCGGGGGCATTTTGGCCCAAATGGATTGGAAAGATCACTTGTATTTTAACGTGGGGTTTACCGTGCTTGCATCAATTGGAATGTTCATGCAAGGAAAAATAATTTCAGCAAATAGAAAGATCGGGTAGTTATTTATGAGATGAAACAGACTTAGCATTCTATTTAAATGACAATACAGCTGGCGATGGCAACTTAATCGAAGTTTGTGTTGTTTCGAGTGAATAGTTTTGAATGCAAGAAAGCTTCAATACTCCAAATATTGTTTTATGCTGCGACCTGGTCTTAACCTAAATTTCTCCTTATGACACAATTTACGGAGAAGTGGATTATACGGATATGATTTAGAAGTTAGATTGTACTGCAATGCATCTTGACCTAAAAGAGGCTTATGATTCCTATTGCAAGAAAAATTGTGAAAAATAAAAAATGAAGTTGTTAGATTATGATGCATTTTTCTAAACTTATTTCTTACCTGTGCACGGGTAAGTCGTAACGAGGTCAATTGGTTCGCTACCTCTTCATAAAGTGAACATACATTCATTAATTAAACTTTTGTTTATGAAACGTTTTAAAATTAGCTTTTTGGCAGTTCTGGCAGTATTAGCTATTGGGTTAACTGCGGCTACAAAGTCTGATGTATTTAAGAAACCTGCTTCAGCGTATGTTTGTCAGGCAACAACAGACTTTTGGAAAATCTTCCAGAACCCACTAGTTACTCCTCCACCAATTATCGGAGGCTTAGTCATTCCATTAGGAAATACGTTGTTGCCAGTTAGAAATACGGCGGCCACACCTTTGCCTCAAAACGATAATACAGCTTGTCCAGGTGATTTGAATGAGGCTTGCGTTATTTCAGGTGAAAAACCTACAACGAACATTACCTGTAATTTGCCGAATAATGTTTTTTGTTGTGCTCAAGTTCTTGCGACCCCTGCTCCATGTGGAACAATTTCCGGTGGTGTAGATTTTAGAGCATATCCTATTCGAGTTAAATTATATTGCAAAGCATCTTAAATTTATTTATCATACGCCTGTCCGTGTAAACAGACAGGCGTATTTATAATATTTTGACATGGCAAAACGAACATTGTTTTTCTTGTTGATGGGAATAGGCTTAATTCTAGGGTCACTTTTATTATTGTTTCATTTTTCTTCAGTGCCAAATGAGAGACCTAATGGATTTATCCGAAACTGGAAACCAGAGGCCTTGGTCCTACAGGAGCAAATTTCAATTTCTGCTCCATTGAAGAGTATATGTGGAACGACACAGAATAGTGTTTATTTCAATGTGCCAAATCCAAGTAAGGTATTATCAGTTGATATAAATTTGAAAAAATTGGATACAATAGGATTTGGGCTTCCATTGCCTGAGCATGACATAGGCGTTAACAGTACTATTGTAGATTCTCCCTATGTATGGTTTTTTGCACAGAACATACCAGCATTATATAGAGGGCAGCTAAAATTTCACAACTTAGAATATTTTCCTCTTCCTCTAGTTTACACAAGAGCAGTTAAGATCAAACAAGACAAAATCGTGTTGAGAAGTCTCGATACTGCCTTGACTAAACAAGTTTTTCAAAAGATTTCATTAAATAACAGTTCAGTATTGTCTCAAGTGGATCTGATTTTGGATCAAAAAAATGGGGGATTTGACAGAGATGGATGGCTGAAGTTTGATGAGATTTCTGGAAGGATTTATTACTTGGAGTTTTATCGAAATCTATTTTATTGCCTGGATACCAGCCTCAATCTGATCTATATGGCTAAGACAATTGATACGATTTCAAACCAAGAAATTACTATTCAAAAAGTAAACATAGATGGTGATGAAAGGATTATGCCGACGTCGCCGAGAATTCATATTAATAAAGAGTGCTTTATAGGGAATGGTATGTTGTGGGTCTTATCCGGCCTGAAAGCCGAAAATCAATCCTATAAGAATTTTAGAGAAAATGTGCCAGTTGATTTATATGCGTTGAAAGATGGGAAATATTTGGGTAGTATTAATATCCCTCGGATTGGAGTTGTAAGACCGAAATCTTTTGCGGTAGTCCAGAATATACTAGTTGCTTTATATGAAAAAGACATAAGGACGTATCGAATAAAGATTTGAAACATTGAGTTTAGCTACAAATGATCTGATATTATTTATTAATATTTCATAAAATAGTATTTGATAAATTCCAAGTTGTTAAAAAAATAAGCTTAGCTCTTTTTTGTAACAATTCATAGTTTATTTTCTCTGGAATATCAGTAGACCGGTGATAGTCTTCGTGTTCTCCATTCGTATAAAAGAGTACAGGGATATTTTTTTTTGCAAAATTAAATTGGTCCGAACGTCTGTAATAGTCCTCTGAGTCTGTTCTGTCTAATTTAAGTCCGAGATACCTGTCGTTTGTTTTTTGATTTATTCGTTGAATTTGAATGCTTAGAAATTCATCACTAATTGTATATACGTAATTGACAGAGTCCTTATTATTCTTGTATTGGTATCCTGTCCGACCTACCATATCAATATTTAAATTGGCAATGGTTTTATCTAATGGAAATAAGGGATTTTCAGTATAGTATTTAGATCCTAAAAGCCCGCTTTCTTCTCCTGAAGTTGCTATGAATACAATACTTCTCTTCGGCCAACGACCTTTTGTCTTAAGTTTTGAAAGTGCTCTTGCTATTTCAAGCATTGCGGAAACTCCCGATGCATTGTCATCAGCTCCTGAGAAGGTTTTGTTCATGTATTTTCCCATGTGATCAAAGTGAGCAGATAATATTATGAATTCATCTTTTCCCTTACCTCCTTTAAGAAAAGCAACCACATTTCTTGTGCTTAATTTAGTTTGTTTTGACAATTTGAGTATTTTAATACTTATTTTTTGAGATATTGTGAATTTTGACAATGAATTCACTTGAGTGGTATTTCTTAATTCATTCAAGGAGCATT
>CAZGSG010000402.1:0-5137 GCA_964528095.1 uncultured Terrimonas sp. | reverse complement strand
CTACAACGAATAATAACACTGTTACTTTCTTTCGTGTACAGGGGGGAGTACCTCCTAAAGCGAGTAAACCAGTTGTAAATGTGGCTGAGAATGGGAATGTTTCCATTAATAATGGAAATGCAAAGTTTTATCTAAGTGCAAAAAGTATGGAGCACGCATATTATTTTAAGAGCCTTCGCCCCAATTCTAATATTGTTAAATTTGAGGTGCCAATTTGGTTTAATCAGATGATTGAGCAATATGCAATTCCTCAAAAAAATGCTACGACTAACCCTGCAAATATGAAAGGACTTGCTCCTCGAATTGTGGACCCACGCCAACCGGGATTGTCTTATGAGTTTCCTGCTGAGTGGGGGCAATGGTTTAATGAAAATATTATCAAAGGAAGTGGTGAAACAATAAAATAAAAAATATCATGACTCATCTACCTGAATATGGAGAAGAAATAATTGTTCTTGTAAAATTTAATGATGTCTATTCATATTATCTAAGTAATAAAGAATACTGGATTTTGGACAATGATAAATGGGGTGAAGGTTTTGAAACTGATTCTGGAATATTTCCAGGAAGAAGGGGGTTCGAGGTTCTTGATTCAAATAATTGGCCAGAGTTTAAAAAGACTCTTGAAAAGTGGGAAGTAAGTACTAGTGATCTGTCTCAAATGATTTTGGACAAACTGCCATTAGTTTCTTGGACTGAATCTTCTGAGCTATTCCCAGTTTTATTGATAGACTTTGATAGTAAAAAGTTATTCTCTCTTTTTCCTGAGCCGTTAAGTTTTGAAGCCTATGTACCTGATAAGTGGGTTGGGGTTTATGATGATTTTTATGATCTTGTTCCAGAAGTTGAAAAGTACTGGATTATAGGCGGGGTTAATTATTTTCCAAATGAGTAAAGCTGGGTAATGTCGGTAATGTTCAACTTGTTACCCGCATGAATAATACTAATAAGAATTGGCTTAACTGTCAATCCTTTTTTCGTATACTGGTACCAGTGAACGAAAGAACTGTGAAGTAAACTGGGGCATTTTAAGCGCTTACGGTTTTGTGAATACTTGTTGCGGATTGCATATGCTGAGAGGCCTGTAGGGGCTCTGGGTACCGCTAGCGGCTTGCTACAATAGTAGTAGCACAAGGATTAAAATTGCTGTACGGATTATTGGAAGCAGAAGATATTTTGAGGTCCGTCTTTCTGTATAAATATGCAATTGCATTGAAGTTGGGTTTTATGCTGGACTTTAATCTTGTAAACTATAGTATAATTTATCTGTATGGACACACCCCCGTTTTTCCCCTCCAGAGTGTTTTTACAGAACCAAACAAATAGCAGAAAGAAGCAGAGCATTGTTAAGGTTCGTATGAAAAACTTGCTGAAGTGATTCTGGATGTATGTAATATATGTAAGCATCCAGCAATGGGTTTCCTACAGCTCCACGTCCCCTTCATTACCTGCTTGTTTTATCTCAAAGGTTACTCTTTGAAGCAACGTAACTACTTTTATCGTGAGGAGCTATTTGGGTGGTGTAACCCTTGATTCTGGAGGTACTCGTTGACAACGGGGAAGTCAGCGCGAGATATTTGATAGCTCCTATAGCTGGATAGCCAGGTGTTTTATCGCCACCTATCCAGTTACTGTAAAACCACACACTTGTTATTAAGCAGTTTGTTACATATCACTGCGGGCTAAAAGCGGGAAAAAACCATATGGAGGAGAAGAGAAAGGATTGAATCGAAGTAGTCAGATGTTGAAATGAGTCTGTCGTAAATATTGAAATGTGTTCTCTTCAAGAGATACAAAGCTAGAAATAATACTTAATATTTAAAATATTAAAGCCTATATATAATTGATTATTAGAAAATTGTTTGATATTTTAACTCCAGTGTCTTAACCTTCGTTTATACTAAAAAGGTGAAATAGTGAAATGCATTATTCTTTCGGGCAACTGATATTTATGGCCCATGACTTTTATTGTCCGCTTTGATCATGAGTTGGACATAAAAAATCAGTCCCCCGGAAAATTCATGACAAAAAATGTCAGTAATGTTCGACTTGTTACCTGCTTAAAAATTGGATATATAAAAGATTGGCTAATAACCAATCTTTTGTTTTTTAATATGGTATTTGGAGTTGCATTGATATTCCAAACAGGAGCGATCTTTGAAAATTGGCGTTGTCATTGAGTCGCAAAATCTATCGTGTTCAACTTGTTACCTGTTATGAATTGCAGATATTGTCAGGGTAGGTGTATCAGGAAGGGGAAATATAAATCCGTTCAGAAATACAGATGTATTACCTGTCATAAATTTCAGCGAGCAATTTACCGGCAGCAATCACATGACTCACAGAAGAAAGACCAGGTCAGGATATTGAACAATGAAGGAGTGGGCATCTGTTCAATAGGGAGAATACTACAAATTCCGCCAAGTTCTGTTTTAATGCTACTGGTGCGAGCTTGTGAAAATATTGTAAAGCCGATATTTAAGGATTGGAAACAATCCTATGAAGTTGACGAACTGTTTACTTATATTGGTAATAAACAGCGGCCTTGTTATATCATCTATGCAATCAATCGGAGAACAAGGGAGATAGTTGATTTTGTTGTTGGATCCAGAACAAAAGAAAACATTGAAAAGGTGGTTGCCAGTCTATTAACTCGATCTCCCAAAAAGATATTTACAGATGGCCTGCCTGTTTACAAGAACTTGATTCCTTCAACCCTTCATGGTAGAAGTCAGTTCAAGACTAACAGAATTGAGCGAAGAAATCTAACAGTAAGAACGCATTTAAAGAGATTGCAAAGGAAGACTATCTGTTTTAGCCGAAGTGGAAAGATGCTGGAGCCATGTTTCCAATTGTATGCCTGGGGATGCTGAGTCCATAGTAAATTTAGTTCGTTTTGATCATCTCAACAGCTCAGTTTAGGCCGATAGACAAATGAGCTAATGAAAACCAATACTGCTGTGCAATAGGTGTCATCAGCTCAGTAGCTCACAAAAAAGAGCCAATCAAATTATTAACCTTGTTGGCCAGGATCCCAAAGTGATCAGTTAAGGAAACACCTATGTTCTGCAGAAATTAGATCCCCGGATGACTTGTCCGGGCATCATCCTTTTGAATAGATTAACGGAGTGTTTATGAACAAAATAGCAGGTTTGGAGAAACCTTTAATATCACTTAAATTTGTTGGAAATGTTAGGAATATGGGAGTAGCCACTTTAGATAAGCAGATTACACAATACCTTGGATATTTAAATTCCGAACAAAAGAGAGCTGTTTTGAGTGTTGTTAAGACATTTGCACATGAAGAAGATTCATTGTGGAAGGATAAAGCATTTGTAGCTGAAATGGACAAAAGATTTTTAGAGTTGGAAAGTGGGAAAGTGAAAGGTGTTACTTTGGATGAATTGGAAGCATCAGCACGTAAGGCATATAAAAGTAAACGTAAGAAGTAATGAATTACGGCTACAAATTACATCCTCTTGTTCAGGATGACTACAATGAAGCATATGAGTGGTATGAAGATCAACAGAAGGGAGTAGGCGAACGATTTGTGAAAGCAGTTAGAAGCAAGATTGATGAAATACTGGTAAATCCAGAGGTGTATGGTAGCAAAGGAAACAAGAAGTTTAGAGAAGCACAAGTTGAATACTTTCCTTACTTAATCGTTTTCAAAGTAAGCAAGAAGAATAAAGAAGTTTATATCACTTCGATTCACCACATGAAAAAGCATCCTCGAAAGAAATATAGAAAATAATGCTTTAGTATATTGAAGCCTGTTACAGTAAAAGTAACAGGCTTTTTTTATGCACGATAAGCCAATGACCTGCTGCTTAGAAGGCAGACGCTCTTTCCACTGACTTCAAGTTTGTTTTATATGAAAACTTAGGTAAGTGCTATTGTGAAAAGTATATTGATAAGAAGTTGTTTGAAAAAGGAAATTTTGAAAATTCACTTGATACGCTTAAACGATACGTTTCAAGTAGGTTTTCGAGTGGTAAAAACTCATCCATAAGTATACAGAAATTCTTTCAACCACTAAAGGATGGGGATTGGGAAGTTTATAAAAATGGGAAAAAAGCTATTGAAAAATATAAATTAGGGGTTTTGGTAGAAAATTAGGGGGTAATGTTCAACTTGTTACCTGCATAAATTTCAGATATATAAAAGATTGAATATCTTAAGGAAAAATAATAAGATAAATAAGTTGCCAATATGCTAATAGACTACATTATCTATACTTTTCATAAATGTCTCAAAGGTTACTTTTATACTTTAAGTTTCATATCCCTTGGCTGTACCTTAATAGTGATGTCTTTGGTGAAATTTGTCACTTTTAGTCTATTCAGTCATCATGATTGGTATCAGAAATTAGGAGCTTTTTTTCAACTTTCTATTTTTCTGTTTATACCATTAACTTTAATTCTAATTATCAAGAAGTATAAATACATGCAGTTAATTAACGGTCAGTGGAAGGTTAATGATATACCCATTTGGATATGCTTTATTTCTCTTATAGCTTATTCTGTTATTTTTTTCCTTTTGTTTACTTACTTACTTATTTTTTAGTATCTGAAAATGCTTCCAGGGATTGGCTTAACGGTCAATCCTTTTTCTAATTTATTCAGGTAAGATTTTTAATATTCAATATGAGGTTATTTGGTATGTTCGCAGCACGTTCTTGTAATAATGGCGTCAACCCTGCGGTGAAGGCAAGGTTAACCCGAACTCAACATGTCGGTCAGGAGGAACAGGTACTTGAGCCGGGATTTCTTTCTCCAGCTTCTTGTGGCTAGTGGAAGGCCCTATTATGGTGGATTTGGTGCCATGCAAACCAAAAATGAGATAAAGATTTTCTTCAATGAGCATCCAAAGAATGCGAATGTGGAACATCCCGGCCAGAAGTACAGCCGTGTACTCAACTTCGGAAAATCTGATTGCTTTGTAGTCAGTCTGAACGAAGTAACCGGGAAATTCCAGCGTAACTTATTCTACTCTAATACTGATATTCCTACTTCAATGCCTCGCCTCGGCTCAGTGATTGGAGAGCATTTTTCTATTGCTTAGCATTGACAGGCATTGCAATAGGATTTGCAAAGAATGATTTTACAATATCGTCAAGACAGAACAAATGCTAATC
>CAZGSG010000401.1:0-5144 GCA_964528095.1 uncultured Terrimonas sp. | reverse complement strand
GGTTTTTGCGTTTCTTTGCAAAAAACAGGTTTATGGCAGACAGTATGATCAAGGTTGGAGAATATAATACCCTCACAGTAGCCCGTGCATTCGAGTTCGGCATGTACCTGGGTGAAGGGAAAGATGTGGTATTACTGCCTAAACGGTTTATTCCAGCCGGCCTTGAAGTGGGTGACTCAGTAAAAGTTTTTGTTTATCACGATTCAGAAGACCGCTTGATTGCTACTACGCAGGAGCCCAAAGGAATAGTGGGTGATATCGTGAATTTGCAGGTAGTGGCTGTTACACCGCAGGGTGCTTTCATGGACTGGGGGCTGATGAAGGATCTCTTCGTACCCAAATCAAAACAGTTGACCGGCATGCGTGTTGGTGGCAACTATTTGGTGAAGATCTACCTCGATGAACAAACGGGTCGTGCTGCTGCCACTGAAAAGATCGAATACTTCCTGTCGAATGATTTTCTTACTGTAAAAGAACTGGATCAGGTGGACCTGGTGGTTTACCGTCGTACAGATATCGGGTATGTTGTGATCATCAATAACCAGCACACAGGTGTATTGCATTTCAATGATATCTTCCAGGAAATAACGGCAGGCGATCGCCTGAAAGGCTACATCAAAAATATCCGGGAAGATAACCTGATAGATGTAGGAACCGGTAAACCCGGCTACCAACGCGTGGAAGATGAAACCGGCAAAGTATTGCGTCTGCTGCAAGAGAATAATGGATACCTCCCCTATAATGATAAATCAAACCCCGAGGATATTTACAGTTTCTTTGGTATGAGCAAGAAGGTTTTCAAAATGACGACCGGAAATTTATATAAAGCCAGGAAAATCGAATTTACTCAGACGGGGATCAAGCTGGTAGATTGATTTTATTGAAATAGTTGCTGGTGTTGGGTTCTGTTATCTGAACTCAGCACCATTACCGCTGCAGCTCTCCATTTTCTTCCTTTCCTTTTTCGTCAAGCAATTGAATGTTTGAAGAAGGGCCCTGGTCAGGATCATTCCATTGGTGCAATGCCCACACTAATTTCTTATCGCGCGTTACTTCCAATACCTGCACTACTTTATTCCAGTCTTCTTTCCTGATAGAGCCCCCCAGTTACTGATCACTGTATTTCCATTGGCCAGTCCCAGCCACCCGCATACAGGAAATCATGTTGTGCAATGCTAACACATCAGGTACAGGAGACCTGGCCCCGGGGCGTTTTGATTGTACAGTGGGTTTGGTGGTGTCAGTTACCTGCGCTGAAGTGGCCAGTTGAAGAAGTAACAAAACAAGTAATGAGAACATTACCTGTTTATTTTGGGTGAAATCCAAAATTGATTGATTGCTATATCGAGACATACGAGAACCAGGTTTATGTAACAAAGGAAGCATGATATTGCAAAAGAAGCCCCTTAAGGGTTGTCTGTTTATTCAATGATATTGGCCGCCATTTAACCACCCCGCCAGCGCAGGCTTCGCCTATTGCTCATTGAATTCCCCCAATTGATGGATATGCATTGTTTGGAAATACAGGAATTCTCAGATTGCATGATGAAATACTTTTCTTTCTTAACAACAAGCCTCTGCACTATTTTCTTAATAGCCTGCGGAGGTGCACAAAGCGATGCTAAAAAATTAGCAGAAGGGATTCAGCAAGCTGTAAAAGCGAATTCTCCAGGTTTTGTCGCAACGTCGGAAAGCGGCGATTACATGAAAGCTAAAAATGGTGGCAAAGAGTGGATTCCCATTGCTAATTATCCAAATGACAATAGCGATTCGCGGAGAATAGCCGGAGAAAACAATGGAGAGACTATCAGTTTTCCCATCTGGATGAGAGGTTTGGCCGAGGGAAAGAAAATTGAATTTAGCGAAAGCAAAGCAGCTGATCTTTTTACCAACGATGATGTTGGAATCTGGGGAGGTCGTAAAGGAGCCATAGAGATCACCAAAATAAATGATGAGGTAGTGGAAGGCAAGTTCTATTTCACTGCAAGTACCAGTAGTTCTGCTAAAACACTTGAAGTTACAGAAGGCTTTTTCCGCATGCCACTTAAGGCAGGAGCTAAGTGATTGCTCCATTAACAGTTGTAGTTTCAACACCCCCTTAGCTCTTTGCATATGAAAAAAATTGTAAGCCTTGTGCTACTCGTGCTACTCTTTCAAACCGGAGAGGCACAGTTACTGAAGAAACTGGGAGATAAAGTAAAAGAAGAAGTTGAGTACCGGGTTCGACGCAAGGCTGGACAAAAGATCGATGAAGGCCTGGATAAGGTCTTTGATTTGCCGAAGAAAATCAAGATCAATAAAAAAGGGAATGAACCGGAAACAGAAAAGGCAGGTAAAGTTCCAACCACCAGCAAGAAAAAGAAGGATCCAGCACCAGCCGGCATCAATGCAAAAGAAGAGGGTGAAGATGAACTAACAGCCAAAGATGGATTCGTAACCCTCAACCTCTCTGCCACTACGGTATTTACGGGTTCAGCCATCCGTTTCACCGGAGAAAGCATCAAACACAAACAGTATGGCAGCGTGGAACTTACTATCAGCGGGCCTTCTACCAATGATGTAAGAACAGTTGTTCTCAGTAATGATGGCAATTATGTGTTCGACTTTACTGCCACAGAAAATACCGGCGACTACACTATTACCGTAAAAAGCAGCGATAAAAAATCGAAGAGAACCGAAGCCTTCACCGTACAGGGCATCGATTGGATGGACAATTGGGGTGATGAAAATATTGAAGAAACCCAAAAAGCATATAACAATCTTGAAGAGCAGGTAGAAAAGGCAAAAGAAAACATCAGTCCAAAAGACAAGATGGAATTGGAAAAAAAGGTCGATGCTGTAAAAAAGAAAGTGGATGATCTCGTAAAATTATTCAAAGACCTGAATACTGCCGGAAAAGCCACCGCAGCGCTCGCCCGGAAATCAAAACGAATGCCACCCTCTTTCAAACGAGAGCTATCTGACCTTGGCAATACACTTTCTGCGCATGCAAAGCAACAGGCCGATGCCAATAAAAATGCTAAGCACACTCCATCCGAAGTTACAATATGTGAATACCTGGTAATGGTGAATGAAGCCTGTGCTGCATTCTCTACCATCAGTAATGTAGCCACATTAAATATCTGGGGCATCGTAAAAAATATAGCGCTCGACAAAGGCGTGCCTAAGGCCACGGGTGAAATAAACGAGGCCGCTGGCGGCATTCAGGCTCCTTATGATTTCCCCTTGAAAGAAGCCACTAAGATTTTTGCAACCTCCAAAATTGATGCAGAATCACTGGTGAGTAAAATGGGAAAAGCAGGCATTACCGGCGATTTGGTGCAGTTCGCTTCCGACGTGTTGATGAAAATGTATTGTGGCACTTTCTCCGGAGAGATGTCGCACGACTATACCATCAACTTTAAAAACAATAATGGTGAAACCTGGTGGAAATACGGGGTTAAAATGAAAGGGAACGTATCTCTCCGCTATCCCAAAAAAGGTGCTGAAGCAGGAATCATAAAAATGAAAGGAAGCATTGAAGGCAATGCCACCAACTTCTCCTTCTATCAAAATGTAACAGTGGAAGAAAGTTTCAAGATGGGCACCAAAGACAAAATAGAAGTAGTGGAGTTAAAGGTACT
This sequence comes from uncultured Terrimonas sp., assembly GCA_964528095.1. Classification (GTDB taxonomy): domain Bacteria; phylum Bacteroidota; class Bacteroidia; order Chitinophagales; family Chitinophagaceae; genus CAZGSG01. The sequence continues at coordinate 1,521 of CAZGSG010000401.1, read as the reverse complement.
CAAGCCTCCGGCTGTGCCCTTCGTATCAAGTCAAGTCGATAAATATGGATTTGGAGCTGCCGCCAGAACGCTTGCAACGCCCGCCAGTTTTTACATTCTGATAGATGCTGAATATGATCCCGACAACAAAACTATCAAGCTCTTTATCAACAAAGCTGTCATGGATTTTTCTGCCCTGATAAAAAATACTTTTATTTTTTTACTGGTTGGCCCTGATCTCCTTCCCTACATTAAAAGAATGGATTTCCCGATCCACCCTGCGAGACTTACGATCAACGGATCGTTGAAAGAGAATAACGAGTTTCCGGTTTCCAGGGATAAATCCAATAACCTCAGTTTCATAGCCAAGCAAAACAGACATATCGGTAAGTCAGCTGATGTCATCGAAACCGATCTCAATTTGATGATCACTGCAAAAAAAGATTGAACGAAGTTGAATGTAGTAGAGCTGGCCTTTGGCAGGCATCGTTGCATTAATTAATAGAGTATGATTTATTAAAATATGATAGAATTGCCGTAAATTAACCAGGCAATAAACCATCCTATGTTAACAATCAAAGCACTACAGTGTCTGCAATTACTTTCCTTCTTATTGCTACTTCTTTCCAATAATATTCTGCTGGCGCAAGACAGTATCTGCATAAAAAAATACTTCACCGTTTTACAGTCGCAATACCAGCAGCAAAAGTTCCATGATACTGCCTATATGAATTTGGTAGATTCTATTGCTGATTTGTCTTATAATGATGACAGCCTGGAACAGCGCTTAAGCACCTATCAGCAGATCGCATTTTCCAATCCGGATTATGGAAAATACCGGATGAATTATTACATGCATATGCGCAAGCATTCCGATAGCAAGAACAGATTTGGGAGTGCTATTTATTATTCTGAGAAACGAAATGAAGAACGGTTACAAATGGGGTTGTTTGAAGTGGATGAAATCCCAACCAGCGAACTTTTTACGTTTGCTGTATACATTTGTAATAAGGACTATACAAGGATATTTTCGAGATTTGCCTTACTGCAACCAAAGATTGAAACGATGCCTGAAAGCATCAGGTCAGGTAAAAAAGCAGCCAACCCGGAAAGCCTCTCGAATGTATTTGGGATATTAGATATTGTAGCCAGTGCGGCATGGAAAACAGGAGATACTGCAAAACTTAATACAGTCATCCTGCTTTGTGAGAAGATGTTGCCTGGCCTGAATGCACAATCCGCAAAACATAAAGAGTTTATTGTTTACGACCACTTTATTTATCATAGCATGAAATTTTATCGGGCTGTTTTTCTGAAGCATGATAAAGAAGCAGAAGCCATGCTCGCGATTTGCCTGCAGGAGGTACAATCAAAAGAATTTGGTGAAATAAATTCACCACAGGAATATGCGTGCGATAAGTACATGGAAGTTTTTGATTATTATTTCGGCAGGAATCAGAAAGATAGTGCCAGAAAATATCTTGCTTTGATCTATGCGTTGATACCGGTGGAAGGCGAATTCAGGAATGAGCGATTGGCTTT
>CAZGSG010000400.1:0-5171 GCA_964528095.1 uncultured Terrimonas sp. | reverse complement strand
AACAACGAATTTTTCGAGTTTTTAGAAGGAAAAACGCCTTTGGAACAAACTGTTGAATTAATAAAACAACATACCCGACAATACGCCAAACGACAACTAACCTGGTTTAAACGAGATGAAGAGATAAAATGGTTTAGGCCTGAGGAAATTGAGAAGATAAATTTGATGTTTAATGTTTGATTCACGATAGCTATCGAGATGAAAGATTGTTTTTTTTGTAACCATAGAGACGCAATACATTGCGTCTCTACGGTTTTAATATCAACGCAGAAGGAATATTTGAAAGCCAGATGCTTTTAGAATCTACAGCCTGCTTCCAGCTATCATAACTGATCAGCATGAGATCCTGCTGAGAAAGAAATTCTTTATCCATTTTCTTTCCGCTATACAACGCAATATGATTGGGAGCAACCTGTTCTATCGAACGGATGGTTTCTTTAAATTCAGGATTTTGTTTAATAACCCCTGTAACGTCGAATATAACCACAGTAATACCGCTATTATGAATCAGTTTCTGCGCATAGATGAGCAAAAAACTATCACTCACCGAAAAGACGGGAATAAATACCTGTGAAGTCTTTGTGACGCCTTTGTCAATTAAAATGCCCACCGGGATTTTTGACATCCTCACTATCGATTTAATACGGTCTTCGAAGATCGATTGTTCAAATAGTTTTTCCTTGCCCGTTATCTTATCGAGCAGTCTTTCCGGGTTAATAATATGAGTAGTGAAACCAAGTATCTTGCCCAGCAGGGTACCTTCAAATACTGAATTACCAAGTCCGATCAACAGTAAATCGAAGTTACCAACATTCGCCGTTTGTGAAATGTCATCTTCGATTTCCAGTGTGGGCTTAAACATTGTTGTAACCGATATATTTAATTTAGCCGCTTCTTCTATTACAGGATCAAAACTTTCTCTTTCATATTCTTCCTGGTTGTACTGATTCAGTTCATTGCTTGGAGAAAGATGCAGCATCGTGATATTGGCACTATCCGGAGATTTTTTTACAAAACTATTAGCCAGTTTAAGCAGGGATATCCCTTTTTCCGGGCTGCTGAATGAGACCAGTATATTATACTTCGCCGCCTGTTCTATATTATCAGGCAGCAATACGGGTTTTTTCTCCGGCAGAAATCGATTGATCAGGTCCAGTGCCGGACCTGTCATAAAAGTAGTGGCCAATGCCATGATCACCAGCATGGCAAATATTTCAGGCCTTAGCACACCGAGATCATACCCGATATTCAGTACGATCAGTTCCATCAAACCACGTGTGTTCATCAACGCGCCGATAGAGAGACTCTCTCTCCAGTTCTGTCCCACAAAACGTGCTGCAAGAGCGCTACCAAGGAATTTGCCTATAATCGCCACAGCGATAATAGCCCCGCAGATCGCCCACAAATGAAGGTCATTCAGCAACCCGATCTGTGTACGCAAACCCGTAAATACAAAGAACAGCGGCAACAAAAGTACCAATGACACATCTTCTACTTTCTCTATAAAAATATTCCTGAACTTCATATTCGGTGGCATTATAACACCCGCCATAAACGCGCCAAACAGGGCGTGGATGCCAATGATCTCTGTTGTGTATGCCGATAACAAAAGAGTGATAAAGAATATGGCCACCACGGGTTTGCTTAGCGATTCCTTATTTGAATATTTGTCCCCTATCCTGATAAAAAATGGCCGCACAATTTTCAACATGATAAATACGTATGCAACAGCCATAAGTATGGTATACACCGCGCTTAATAAAGAGCCCGCTTTTACAACGGCTATTACTGCGGCAAGTATACACCAGGCTGTGATATCATCAGCAGCCGCGCAGGTAATGGCGATTGCCCCCAGTTTACTTTTTGTCATACCCCGTTCCTGTACTATCCTCGCCAGTACGGGAAACGCCGTTATACTCATTGATATGCCGATAAATAAAGAAAAAGGCAGAAACCCAATGGTGTCGGGTCCAAAAGAAGGATAAATAAAATAGGCAAGGCCAATGCCAAGTGCAAATGGGAAAATAATGCTTGCATGGCTAATGACTACCGCATCCTTTGCTTTATTTTTCAGCACATTTACATCCAGTTCCATCCCAACAATAAACATAAATAAGATCAGGCCGATCTGGCTTAAGAACTGGAGATTGCCCAATGATTTTGCCGGAAACAGGAACCCCGAGAATTCCGGAAAATACATGCCTACAAATGATGGCCCCAGTATTATACCGGCTATTATTTCTCCTATAACTGTAGGTTGTTTGATCTTTTTACAAATCAATCCAAAGACCCGCGCGGTCAATATTATGGTTATGATCTGCATTAATAATAATGCAAGAGGATGTGTAATGTTTTGTAAAACGGTTTCTTTGAACTGATTGAATGTGGAAACATTACCATGCGGTATTAACTGGCTCCCCTTGTCCTTTTCCAGCAATACGCCCTGGGTTATTATAAAATAAATCAGGCCTGAAAAAAAAACTAATGTGGAGGCGTAAAATAAAATGTTTTTGTATTTTCTCAAGGTGATTTATTTAAGACTGTAAATCAATAAAAATAACAGGTACCTGAATATTATACACTGATTGTGTTCACTAAATCGAATGATCAACACTGCTTAGAGACAAGCAAAGGAATACCTACTGGTTTATAAAATCCTGCTTTTGTAAAACTCATGATCATTTTCTCCATGTCTTTAGTATTTGAGGGCGAAGGTAGGCCCTGCTGCAGCCGGAAGAAATTCTGAGAATTAAAAAAGGCGATTTATGTAATGAAGCGGTATATTTCTGTAAGGAATCACTTCGCCAGTTTATCTACAAAGTCTTTTTTGTAGGTCTCACCCAGGGTTAGTTGCAGGAACTGACCCTCATCATCCGTGATAACCGTAGTTATTTCATCATGTGAAGAATAGCTGACCGCCCTTATTGCCACGATCTCCTTTTTATTCACCTGGCAGAAGTCAGCTGAGGGTAATAATGCCAGCATCCTAGCCAGGGTTATATTCTTTAATAACAGCCGATCACCATTTTGTAATATGGCAATCTTATCCCTTTTGTCAGCATCTGACGTACTTATTAAAAGCAGCTGGTCAAAAAATAATAGTGTTTTTCCTTTTTGGGAATTTACCTGTACAAATTGTTTTTCTTTCGGGCGTATCTTATTGACCACTTTCTGAACAGCTTTTTCAAGACGCTCCTTTTGTATCGGCTTCCGCACATAATCCACAATATCCAGGTCATATGCCTCTGCCGCATATTCCTTGTATGCCGTGGTAAAGATGACAGGTTTGCCGGGCAATAACTGCGCTACCTGCAGTCCGTTTAAACCGGGCATTTCAATATCCAGTATGCAAAAATCAAAATCGATTTCTTTACTTTCTTTTAAAAACTTTACAGGGTCGTTGAATGCCCGTACCACTTCCACATTAGGGATTCCTTCGCAGATCATTTTCAGGTAGCTGAGACCTGGCATTTCATCATCCAACAGTAAGCATCTCAGTTTTGTAGTCAAGCAAATATAATTTTAGATGAGCAATATGCGTATCCCCTTCGATAAAGCGCTCTATTTTATAATGATCCCCGTACACAATAGCGAGTCTCCGCTCCAGGTTTTCCTTTCCTATTCCGCCATGTTGTTTTTTTAAAGCCGGGGCATGGCTTACTTTATTGGAAACGGTCAACGTGAATTCTTTGTCGTTTAGATCAAAAACAATAGAGATAAAAGCGTTTTCATTTTGCAGGTCTGCATGTTTAAACGCATTTTCTATCAGGTCGATCGTAATAAGCGGGGAGATCAACTGTTGCTGATAAAACGGATGCAACTCATTCACCTTATTCCTGACACGCAGGTCAAACAAAGGGCTGACTTTTATCCGGTGTATTTCTATCAGGTTCAGTGCAAATTCCATTTCTTCTTTTAGTGAAATGAATTTTCGATCGCTTTCGTATAAAATGAAATCAAGCACATTGGACAATTTGTCCAGCGAATAATATGTTTGATACGCATGTGACTGAATTGCATTTAGTGTATTCTTAAAAAGATGGGGGCTTAGTTTATATTTGATGGTTTCCATTTCCATCCCCTGGATTTTTATTTCCAGCTCTTTATACTTTTCTTCATACTCCTTTTTTTCTTTTTTATCTTTTTTTTGTTGTGCCAGGACACGGACCAACATGAATAGCAACACGATGATCACGAGAATGAGCAATAAAAAAACAATACTATTTATGCTTAACGATCCTTTCATTAGTTACCCTTTACAGACATATGAGCTGCTGTGATCAGTACTTTATACAGGTGCAAATTTATACTTATTATTTCTTCCCCCTGAACGGCTGCGATGGTAGCTTTTGTTAAGGGAGCGTTCTTTGTATAGTTATGCTAATTTTTTCGCAAAATTCAATTGACTTTTTTTTATTTAGAGAATAATTCTATATTTGCCCTATGAAGCACACAAATTTTTATTCATCTCATTCGTCCAGTTATTGCACATGCAATAGCTTTTCTGGTATGGGGTAGATAAAGATTTTTGTTGTTTCGGCAAGAATCCCCGATCAGAAATGGTCGGGGATTTTTTTATGGGTATATGGGTACTGCTGGTAAGTACCATCGGTCTGTAACACCGATGCCTCGCGGCTTCGAAGGTTCGATTCCTTCTGTACCCACCTGGAAAGCAGGTGACTATTGGTTTGTCACACCAGTTTGCTAAACTGGCCCGGTTAATACCGGTAAGAGTTCGATTCTCTTGTTTTCCGCGATAACATATAGTGTTTAACCAGGAAGATGGCGTACAATGGTGTACATCCAGACTTGAAATCTGGCGCGGTCGTGATGAGCGACAGGGTTCGATTCCTGCATCTTCCGCATAGCGGATTACGTTTGGTGTAAAACGAAACTGATCGCATTATTCTATGAATGCAATTATTAAAAAACAGGAGATGGCTAAACTAAAGTAATAATACGCTTATAAATGATCATCGAATTGGCCATTAAGCAAGACGTTTACTAACTTCTGTAATGGCTTTCTTTAACCTGGCTATATCCACCGGTTTAGGCAGGAAACCATCTGCTCCACTCTCGTCTGTAAGCTGAACAAGTTTATGATGGCCGGAGAAAAGCAGCACCGGGATATGCGCCGTGGCGGGATCATGCTTGAGTTCAAAAGTTAATTC
>CAZGSG010000399.1:0-5207 GCA_964528095.1 uncultured Terrimonas sp. | reverse complement strand
AAGCCAATAAACAGATCACCGTAAATCTTTATCCCAGCAATACAACAAAAAACCTGACGGTTAATTTATATGATAACGGGGGCAGCATTCTTCAGACTGTTGCCGGCACAGGCAATCTCACGCTTACGTATACACCTACAGCAACAGGTTTCTATACCGTAAAAGTAAAAAATACCAGCACCAGCAACCCGGCTCAGAATGTTTCGGTAAAAGTGACCTATACATCACCCAAAGTACCATCAACAAGTTCTTACCCGGCCAGTACCATCACTACAATGCCATTGGCAGAAACAAGTCCTGACATTGCAGTACAACCGGCAAATTTTTTCAATTATCCCGATCCCGTAGCTACATCCACTACCATTCTTTTTACAACAAAAGAAAGTGGACGGGCCAGCCTGCTTTTATATAATATGCAGGGATTGCTGGTAAGAAAAATTCTGGATAAAGACCTTGTTGCAGGATCACATAAAGCCGTATTACAAAAAGGCGAATTGGCAGCAGGCGTTTACCTGCTTCGTTTATCAACAGGTAAAGAGGTATTGCGTAAAAAAATTGTAATTACAGGCAACTGATCAAATTAATCGATGTCCGTAGATACGCAATGCATTGCGTCTCTAATAAAACCCGATGGCGCAGGATATATCCTGCGCCATCGGGTTTTATTAGAGATCTAAATAGACTGCAAATCATTCGTTTTTTGGCAGTACATTTATCGCGAAATAAATTCATATGGTTAAAGAAAAGATACTGGTCATCGGGGCCAGTGGACAAATAGGAGTAGAACTTACGCTGGCGTTAAGAAAAATATATGGCAATGCAAACGTAATAGCTTCTGACCTGCGCGAAGAGAACGATCTGCTAAAGGGTACAGGCCCTTATGTAAGTATGGATGTGACCAATAAGGAAATGCTGCATGTGCAGGTGATACGGCAGAATATTACACAGATTTATTTACTGGCGGCGATCCTTTCCGCCACGGGTGAAAAAAATCCCAACCTGGCCTGGAGCCTTAATATGCATAGCCTGCTGAATGTACTGGACATTGCACGCGAAGAAAAACTGACCAAAGTATACTGGCCTTCCTCCATTGCCGTATTCGGGCCTACCAGTCCAAAACAGAATTGCCCGCAGCAAACGATCATAGAGCCAACTACGGTATATGGGATCAGTAAATATGCAGGTGAGTTCTGGTGCAATTATTATAATCATCGGTATGGGGTGGATGTGCGCAGTCTTCGTTATCCCGGGCTCATCTCGTATAAATCAGCACCCGGTGGAGGTACCACGGATTATGCGGTAGAGATCTTTCACGAGGCGCTGGAAGAAAACCAGTATGAGTGTTTCCTGCAGGAAGATACATATCTGCCGATGATGTATATGCCGGATGCGATCCGTGCTACGATCGAATTAATGGAAGCACCTATTGAAAAAATCAAGGTCCGCACTTCGTATAATTTATCCGGCATGAGTTTTTCTCCAAAAGAAATAGCTGCGGAGATCAAAAAACACCTGCCACAATTTACCATGACGTATAAGCCGGATTACCGGCAAGCCATCGCCGATAGCTGGCCACAAAGCATTGACGATACGGTAGCACGTAAGGATTGGGGTTGGAAGGAAGAATACGCGCTCCCTAAGATGGTGAAAGACATGTTTGAAAACCTGAAAAGCTGATCCCGGTTTAATAAGTAGCTTATAGTTCCCTGACCCAGATATTCCGGAAACTCACCAGGTCGCCGTGGTCCTGCAATTGCAATGGCGCTTTATCCTTATGCATTGTATAAGATGCGATCCCGATATATTGGGTACTGCCCAGCAGGGCAACATTATTTAATACCAGCACACCATTTAAGAATACGGTAACGCGGGCAGGCGATTGTACCGTACTGTCTGCTTTGAAGCGCGGTGCGGTGAAGACTACATCATAGGTCTGCCATTCTCCGGGCATACGTACCGCATTCACCAGGGGAATATGTTGTTTGTAGATACTGCCTGCCTGGCCATTACTATACGTGCGGTTCTTATAACTATCCAGTACCTGCAGTTCATAACGACTCATTAAAAAAATACCGCTGTTTCCACGACCCTGCCCTTCGCCTTTTACAACAACGGGTGAGCGCCACTCAACATGTAACTGGCAATCGCCAAATTCTTTTTTTGTTTGGATAGCGCCTGTTCCTGCTCCTACAGTCATTGCATTATCTTCCAGCTTCCATTTCACATCGCCTTTGCCCGAAGCGGGTTCCCATTCGGCAAAGTTCTTACCATTGAACAGCACGATTGCATCGGAAGGAGCATCATTGTTATTTTTTCCAGGTGTTACTACACCGGGCTCAGGTCGCCAGACTTCAGTCATTTTAGGATCACCTTGTGCAAACAATTGAGCGGAACCTATCAATAAGGAGACGATGAGAATGCTATTCTTATTCATATGGAATGTAATTTAAACCCTGTCTATAATAAACTTTGTAAAATGTTTCAGTGGTAACGGGCTGGTTTCAACTGTTGAAACAACCGCTCTTGACGGACCCTGTTTACACCAGTTGATCAATTGTTCGAGTTGTTCTTCATCACCGGTAGCAATGATCTCTACGCTTCCATCTTTTTTGTTTTTTACGGATCCGTTGATGCTGAGCTTTTCTGCCAGTTCCCTGGTAGATTGCCGGTAAAATACACCCTGTACCTTACCTTTCACAATAATCAGAATAGTCGCTAATGCCATGGGGTTAAAACTGGATCAAACTGACGATCTCTTCGAGGTATTGCTGATCTGTGGTGTCAAATTGATTCACATGTTCGCTGTCTGCATCCAGCACGCCGATCACTTCATTGTTGCGGATGATCGGTACTACTATCTCTGACCTTGATAAACTGCTGCACGCGATATGCCCGGGAAAATCATTTACATTGGGCACTATTAATGTGAGCGCCTCGGCCCAGCTAGTACCGCATACACCTCTTCCTTTTTTAATACGGGTACAGGCTACAGGTCCCTGGAAAGGAGCCAGCACAAGCTCTTCTTTTTTCACCAGGTAAAATCCAATCCATAACCAACCAAACTGTTCTTTTAATGCGGCTGCAATATTTGCAAGATTGGCGATGAGATCAGGCTCTCCATCCAGTAATCCTTTTAGCTGCGGTATCAATGACAGGTATTGCTCCTGTTTGCTACCCCCGGTTATCGTTAAATCTTCTGCCATATTGCAAAGATAGAGTTCAAAGTTCCGAGTTCCAAGTTTGGGGCTTGCTCAACGTTCGGGGTTCCTCAACATTCGGGGTTCCTTGTTCCAAGTTGATTCTTCAGACAGGGATTCGTTTCTGTATCTGCGATAACTTCTGGTATACAAAATAATTATAATTAGAATAGATCTTCCTTAGCTCATTATCTCCTTAGCCCTGTGTGAAATCTGTAGCTGTGTTAATGATGCAGGGGTAAGAAGCATAATTCTTCAATCTATACTACTATAGAACTGAACCTCACCAAATGGAATTGTATAATTCTCCCGTAAGCTTAAAACAGATGTAAGGGCTTTCACACAGAGCTAAGGAGTAAACGAGCTAAGGCAGACTTTAGCTATTTGCATATGCTTTATTAGGAGACGAAACGAGCTAAGGAGATTTTTCACTGCGTGAAAAGGCAGTCGTTGATCAGGGTGTTGTTTTCACGTCAGTGAAAACCCTCTGTTAACTCTTTGTTTCAACCGATAATAAATGTATAATAGCCTGGCTATTCCTTAGCTCATTATCTCTGTTAGCTCTGTGTGAAACCCGTTGCTGTATTAGTGATGCAGGAATAAGAAGGACAATTCTTCAATCTCTACTATGATAGAACTTAAGTTATATTAATCGGAACAGAATGGCTATTCCAAAGTACGCTGCGTAAAATCCCGTCCTCATTTCTGATCTACAAAAAAGTAGTACCTGCTACATTAAACAGCCTAAAATTTTTTAGCAGGATCTTTTATCTGCTCACTCTTATTATACTCATCCGATTTACCGGGTGCAATAGAAAGAGGCAGCCACTCATTTTCCCTTATCATACGCCCGGTATATACGATCTGCCCGACATGGTAAGAGTAATGTGCCAGTTGCCGGTTAATCGCATCTACAACCAATAAGCCTTCCCTGCGGATGTACACCGTTTTCAAAAGATCCTCTTCCTTTAACGACTCCAGCGCACCCAGGTAGCAGGCCCAGCCTTCTTCCCATAAATGCAGCAGGTGCTCCCTTGAATGATCGAATATTCCAAACTCCGCATCCCTGTTCCTCCATACTTTCTCACCATCCTCTGTTAAAAAATTCGTCCACCTGCTCAACATATTTCCACTCATATGCTGAATGATCACCGCAATACTATTCGACCCTTTCCCCGCCTGGTAATGAAAATCCTCCCCTTTCAACTGCATAAATGTCTTATCCGCAAGATCCTTATAATATTTTATTCTACTGATCCCCGTCGATAAAAAAGCACTGCCAATACTTTCCATAATGTATCAATTTATAGTTCATAGTTTATAGTTCGTAGTTTATAGTTCATGGTTCATAAGACCCATCACTGCAAAATCAGCTTGTTTTCAAATCACGAGATCTAATATCCTGCATCCAATATCCAGCATCCAACATCTAATATCCAACATCCAACATCCAGCATCAAACCCCAAACCCCAAACCACCCCCCCACAAACAAAAAAACATCCAACAAACTCAATACCCCTCCGCCGAATCCTCCCCTCTGTTATCCGCCACCGCTTCAAACTTTCCATCCGCAAGTACCCTGATCACTTCCGTTCGGCCAATACCGCCACGTTGATTAAGCGTATAACCCATTTTTCTCAGTGCATCAGCTGTTGCTGCGGGAAAGCTTCGTTCGATCATTACATCGTCGGGCAACCACTGGTGATGAAATTTCGGCTTATATACCGCATCTTCTGTACTCATATTAAATTCGATGATATCGACCAGTGTTTGAAAAACAGAAGTAGGTATTGTGGTACCACCGGGTGTTCCCACTACAAGAAAAGGGCGATTGTCTTTTAAAACGATCGTTGGTGTCATAGAACTCAGCATTCTTTTACCCGGTTTTATCGCATTAGCTTCACCACCCACAGCGCCGTACATATTTGGTACACCCGGTTTAATACTAAAGTCATCCATTTCATTATTTAAGAAAAAACCCGCGCCGCCTACTACCGTGCGGCTACCAT
>CAZGSG010000398.1:0-5211 GCA_964528095.1 uncultured Terrimonas sp. | reverse complement strand
AACCTTTTTGCATCCAGTTGATCTACTGTTCCATGCCAGTCCCAGTTACCGGCATCATTTTTTTGTAGTTTCAATTTGCTTAACTGCGCGGTCAATTCACCGTCTCCGGCATTGTATTTTTTTCCTTTGTGATCGGTCAGCATAAAATTAGACAGTCGCATGTTTATCCTGTCCAGGTAGAACTCTCCGGAATCATTTTTATTAACATGTATTCCATCTATCACCAATGTATTATTATCTTTTTTCCCATCCCAGTCGAGCATGGTGGCATGACCTTCTTTGGCATTTACAAAATGAATGAAAGGTTGTTCGACGGTAAGTTTATCAATGGAAAGTTTCGGGAGATGCAATGGTTTTGGTGTGGCATCTTCATTTTCTGAAAGCAGGATAGATACAACGGGTTTGGAAATAAAAGTAGCTCCTGTTTTAAAGGTGCCGTTCATGATCGCGTTGAGGTCAGGTACAAGTACAACCGAGGGCACAGTCACTGATATGGAGTCGCTTGCCGAATGACTGGCATACGACAGGTTCTTTAAGGAAGAACGTTGCAGGTCTGTCAACTGCATTTCACCGATAGAAATATTTAATGCGGTATCCGTGTATTGAAAAGAATTGCCATTCAGGGCAAGGCCGGTTATGACGGGTTTTATTCCGGGTTGTTTATTAATTCCATCAACAGAAACCTTGTTCAGGAAAAGCGAGATCTTTTTTTCATTTTCTGCAATAGAAAGCCGGGTATTTTGTCCATTGATATTACTTAATAAATAGCTGCTGTTGCTTTTTGTTTCTTTCCCGGGAAAAGTCAGCAGGTCTACGTTTGCGCTATTCCAGGAAATCCCTTTCAATACGGTAATGCCGGCATTATCAACGATCATCTGACCGATGACGATATCTTTTGCATTGGCATTGATGGTGGCCTGGTCGTTTACCTGGATAGCTGCTGCATTCAACTGCCCGGTTCTACCATTAAAATGCACATCATTGAGATTGGCTGTAAGGTTACCTGTTTTATAAAAGCCTTTTTTAAAATGAAGTTCGGGAACCGCATGTTGAATGCCGGACACTTTTTTCGACCCTACCAGGTCCTGTCCCAATACAGATACATTGGCGTTTTCGAGACGCAGAAATGAATTTCCTTTGAAATGCAGGTTAAGTTCACCGTTTACTACATAGAGGTTGTTCAGTTGCATGATATTCCCAATACCAGCCAATACCTGGAATACATCCTGTTTTTTATTGTTATTCTTCACAGAATAATTAATGACTGGATGAAAAAGAGTGACATTCTCCGCTTTGAAGTATTGGTCAAAAACCAGTTCATCCCATGACAGGCCCTGCAATTCAAACTGCGGCATACTCAGGCTATTGACTGTTCTTCCTTTTTCCAGTTCACGGAATGAAAAATTGCTTAGACTGATACGGCTATTGCTTAAAAGAATGCTGTCGAAACTGACGGCATAACTGCTATCCCGTAAAAAATTTTCATAATTACGGATAGCCATGGCAAACCGTTCTACGGTAAGCGCTCTTTTTGCATCTTTTTGTATACGTAAGCCCTGTAATTCAAAATTATTATTGCTGGACGTAAAGGAACTTGGTTTGCCTTCCCGGGTAGTATTGATATCAAAGGAGCCGTTTTGAACTACAACAAAATTCAGGTGCATATCACCTGTTAGTTGCCTGATCAATTCATCAAGTTTGGGAGGAGGTTTCGAGTTGCTCCCTTTTTTTCCAAGGTCAATATCAAGTCTGAACTGCGGATTAATACAATACACGGAATCGGCCTTGATAAACTCGCTATGGTACAAGGTATCGAAATTGATATTGGTCAGCATGAGCTTGTCAAAAAAAATACGGAAGGAGCTATTGGCGCTATCACCCCGTGTAGCGGCGATAGTGCAACTGTCGAACTCTACCATTCGATTCAGAATGTTGATCCGGAAATTGGCAAAACTCAGGCGATGTCGCCCATCCGGGAAAATGATATCCTGGTCATGCGTGCGAAGAGAAACATTATCGCTGAATAATATTTTTTCTTTACCCCTTGCAGTGCTGGAATCTACCTGCAAATTATCCAGGTGAAAATATAAATTGGAAATAGAAACCGGTGTTTCACCCGGGTTCATACGATTGATAAGTGTAAACTTTCCATTATCGATCTGGAAACGGTCTACTTTCAATAACTGCAAAGCATCCTGAATAGAATTATAGATCTTACCCATTTCCTGGGGAATGGACAAGCTGGTATCCTGTACGGAAGCGGTGTCTTTGTATCTTAATTTGGTGACTTCAATAGAAGGGTTGACAAGGGTCAGCGAATCAATTACGATCGTTTTTTCAAAGATCAGCGGCAGGATGGCTTTTACACCTACATTTATCCGTTGTACACTAAACCGGTAACCGGCAGCAGCTGTACTGGTATCGGTAGAATAGAAAACGGCCTGGCGTAATTCCATTTTATAACTGAACCAGTTAAAGCGGAATTTTTTGACCTCCAGTTTAAGTTTGCCATTGGATTTGGAGGCCACCATTTCTTCAATGAGTTCCTCCGCATGGTTGATAAACCAGAAATGGAAAACAGTGAGTAGCACCAGGAATCCCCCACAAATGAATGCTGCTATTTTTAAAAGCCGTCTACTAATGCGTAATAAACCCAAGGTGCGGAAAGATTTCGAACAATTTAATGAAAAATGAGCGGGAATGGGGCAGTTCTATTATGAATTCAAAATTTAAAAGTTAAAATGCAAAAATAGATTCCGTAATGCCTGAATAACCAGGGATATTACAGATTTTCAGTAAGAGTGATGCTATGCATGCTACTTCATAAATTCATCCTTCATAAAATTATCCAGCTTATCCGCCCAGGAACTAAGATCATTGATCAATGTTACCATCTCATCATAATCCATGCCTGAAATATTGCGTTCGGCAATGATGCAGATCAGGCCTCTTTGTTCATCGGCGCTTATTTTAAATCCCAGGTAAGTAGCATTGATACCCATAGCTGTTTTATAGAGGGCGATTTGTTGCGGCACTGTCTTGGGAATGTCACAAAGCGCCGCCATACAACGGATAAAGGTCTGCGATTCCCTTTGCAGATTTTTCTGAGTGGTCAGAAAGACTTCGATTGTACAGGAGCCCTGGGAAAAATACCAGGCGCCGGTTTTAGGGTTATAAATGCTTTCCGGCGTTACGCCAATTTCACCGCAGAGGCGATGAATATACGTGGTGGCTCTTTCTACAAGGGTCATATGCGGTTACATGCTAAGAAAAGGAAGGGGGTGACAAGAGGATAACGGCAAAGAGTTTGATTTATTCCATTGAATGTTGATTATTTGAGGTTGTCAATAAAAGGAACAACTAATTATTAACATAATAATAGATGTTTCTTTAAACATCGGGGTTGGCTATGAAAAAACTTGATAACGCAGGTCATCTGTCGCCAAACCCACGATGAGACATACGCTGATTGTTGTAAAGTGGAAATGCTGTTTAAGTCCTCCGTAGCCGAACCCAGCTGGAATATACTCCGATTGCTGAAAAAGTGGGAAGGTTGTTTGTTGTCTACCGGCCTGGGCATTACGACTACCCACGCTGCAACAATCAGCGTATGTCTCATCGTGGGTCTGGCGGATAAAGTATTTTCGAATTATAAGTATGCTCAATAGCCGACCCCGATGTAGAATTATCTCCAATAATCAATACTCAAAGCTAATATGACTTGAATAGCGAAGAGAGACTTTATATGTCGGGTTGGCTAGGAAAAAACCTGACAATGTAGGTCCTCTGTCGCCAAACCCCGCTGGGACATACGCTGTTTGTTGTAAAGTGGGAATGTTGATTAGGTCCTCTGTAGCCAAACCCGTTGAGACACAGGGAATTAAAAGCAATATCTTACCTAAAAAATATATTTGGGCAACAGTTTTTAGGTATTAGTGATTGATTATCAATCAGTTTACCTGGTTTCCTCTGGGTTTTCTCCGGGTATTCCGTGGGTCTTCCCTATGAAACATAAGGCAAAACCCACGGAATACCCGGAGAAAACCCGGAGAAGCATAAGATAGTGCAGTGCAAATCAAATCTATATAGTGTTCATAAACTGTAGATTCTGCACGCTAAGACATAAAGAAAACGGGCAAAACGAAATCGCAAACCAAACAATTCATCATAAATTCAGCAAATCATTTAATAAACTTTATGTCTTACTGCAGTGCCATAACATTCATGACCGAAGAACGAAAAGCAATACACAAAGCTTATCACGATAAACACTATGGTTTTCCCATTCATGACGACAATGAACTGTTTTGCCGGCTGATACTGGAGATCAACCAGGCCGGACTCAGTTGGGAAACCATCCTGAAAAAGGAAGCTGGTTTTAGAAAAGCCTATGATAATTTCAACATAAAAAAAGTAGCGGCCTATAAAGAAAAAGACAGGGCGCGGCTGATGGCGGATGCCGGTATCATTCGCAACCGACTGAAGATAAACGCGGCCATAGAAAATGCCGGTACGATATTAAAACTCCAAAAAGAACATGGCTCATTTGAGAAATGGCTGGAACTGCATCATCCAAAAACAAAAGATGAATGGGTAAAGCTGTTCAAAAAAACATTTCGCTTTACTGGTGGCGAAATTGTCAATGAATTTTTACAAAGTATTGGTTACTTACCCGGTGCGCATTCTGCCGATTGTCCTATTTATAAAAAAGTGTTGAAGACAAAACCATTATGGAATCTGGCCAATTCAAAAGTTAAAATTAAAAATTAAAAAATACACTCCGAAAATCGGGGTCTGTTTTTGAATTTTTAATTTTGACTTTTGAATTATTAAGAAACGGACGATCCGTTGGCCGTCGCTTCATCCGGGTTGATGAATTTCAATTGCCCGTTTGCATCCTCGGCCATTAGTATCATGCCATTGCTTTCAATGCCTTTCATTTTTCTTGGAGCAAGATTGGCTACGATCACTACCTGTTTGCCCACGATCGTATCCGCCTGGAAATGGAGCGCAATGCCTGATACGATCGTTCTTTTTTCATAACCCAGGTCTACTTCCAGTTTTAATAATTTATCAGCTTTGGCCACTTTTTCTGCTGCGGTGATGGTGCCCACCTTCAGGTCCATTTTTGCAATATCCTCGTATTGAATAGTAGCTTTGGTTTCAATTTTCTTAGCTACTACAGGTTCCGGGCTGCTGGTTTCCTGTTTT
>CAZGSG010000397.1:0-5223 GCA_964528095.1 uncultured Terrimonas sp. | reverse complement strand
TCGATGGCCTGCCAGACTATTTCCATAAGCCTGCAAAGATCGATGATCCCGCTCTCGCGCCAGCCAGGGTCATGGCTATTCTGAAACGTGACCTGCCTTCCGTCAATATCATTAAAGCAGTTATCCCTCCTTTTGATGGAACCCTGAAGGATATAGCGAAGAATGATCTTGGACTGATCCTGTTCCGTTATGTGCGCCCCTATGTAAGGGTGATCTATAAGGAAGACGGAAAATGTTATCTCGGTTCTGTGTCCCTTAAAGAAGACTATCTGGGCGGTGGAAAGTATGGTCCTTTGAAATACAACAAATTTTGGGGGGAGGAGGGGCTGCTGGATTGTGCGCAAGTAAAGTAAGAACTGACTCCAATCATATATCTTAAATTTCTACAATCATGAGAACACGCTTAATTATTTTGGCTATGAGTATCATTATAGCAACAGGCTGCAATAGCAAACCGAAAGATCCCCAGGGAGATCCGAAAGCCCTGGCGGAAGCTATTTTCGATGCGGCCAGAAATGGCAATTATGCAAATTTACCAGCGCTCATTGCAGCGGATGCGGATGGCGACAGCAAAATGATCGCACAGGCGGCCACTGATGAAAATATGCAAAAGGAATTTAAAAAATATTTCGAAAAAGGGAAAGTATCAGCCGATCCGGTAGTCAATGGTGATGCGGCTACCGTGAAAATACTTTTTGGACCAGATGGCACAAAAGAAGAGGCTTTTGAAATGGTGAAGAAGGATGGTAAATGGTACCTGCATTCTTTTTAGCGCAACCTTAGCTAACGGTTGTATGAGCTTCCTGAAAGTATGCGGATACTGCTTCTTGTGTTACTGTGGCTGTATCGTTGTAACAGACCTTGCAGCCGTATTACTGGTAACCTTGCTTCCTGAACCCGGTGGCAGACGCTTGAATGGTCAGGCCGGGTTTGGAAGCAAGGTTTTGTATTATGCAGTTTGGATAGTGGCTGGTTGTATTGCCAGTGCTTTTTATAGTGCAGCCAGTCTTGAACATATTCAATCGAATAAATTGATGCCAAAGACACCATGGATTGTGTTTGTACTGGCACTTGTTTTTTCTGCCTTGCTGATTGTGCTGTTTTATTCGATCGGGGAAATGCAGGTACCGCAATTCAACAGCGACTACTATGTACCGGGTCATAAACAGATGACCTATACATTTTTTATATCCTTCCTCACCATTTGCTTTTTGAATTGTATGCAGGCGGAACTTCCGGTGTGAAAGCCTGATGAACTATAATATAAAGAAATTTATTGTGGGATGGTGCTGCTGTTTTCCAAGGCGGTTAATTTGGCAGCATGACTGTTTGAGTGGCTCCAAGTTTATTCTGTAGCGCTGGCCGCTCAAGCAGTACATTGCGTTTCCATTCATCTTGAATCTCAGCTGACCATTTTGGTTGAAAGAAGTAGTTATGTGCTAACGTCAATAAAAAATCCCGCAAGAAAACGGGATACAAAACATTTGCGTCCAGCACAGCAATAATTGTGGCCATAGGCTAAAAATCAAGATTTAAGTCCTGAGACTGATCAGCAAGAAATTGCAGTTGCTTCTCTCTTTCCATTTGCATGTTGTCTTTGTACAGATTAAGATCATCCAACCTGATTCGGCGGTGCTTGCCCAATGTCCGATAAGGTAATTGTTTTTGATCGAGCAATTTGATCAAATAGGTACGAGAGACATTCAGCAAATCTGCGGCTTCTTGTGTTGTTAATTCCGAGTCATTTGTAAACAATGTATTCGATTTTCCCTCTGCCATATTATCGACAATCTCGGAGAGTAGCACGATTGCTTTAACCGGCACTGTCAAAAACTGACCATGACCGATCGAAATCTCAATTGTTCCATTTTCTTTTTCAGTTATGTACAACAAGGATTGCTGAATCTTATCATTTACAGCTTCCGCAATGTGTTGCTCCTTAGCCGTGGTTTTTTTTTCCATCGTTCTCATGCGCTGTATTTTGTTTCTAAAGGTACTAAAAAAACAACGTAATCGAATTAAATGATTTATTCGATTTGATGTAAATTTTATAAAGTATCATAAATAGTTGTTATTGAATAGTTTAGCGAATTAGCTTTACTTCCTTTGTAATTGAAGCGGTTGCTTCAACTTCTTTATGGCTAGGGTGATCCAGGTGGCAAATACAAAAGGAAATGTAAGCGCAGGCAGGCCCATATTTCTCATTTGGATCATGATCAGTACTGACAGCACCACCGCTATCAAAGACATTAATAGATCCACTGCCTTTTTTCCCGCAAAAGCGATAGCACATAATACGGCGTTATAACTCAGTAATCCCAGGTAAATATCTTGCAAAGGTTCTTTCAACAGGTAAGCTAACAAGCCGCTTAAAGCGATGCTCACGAGTGCATACATACCAGCCACCGGCCGGTTGATAAACACACCAATGATAAAAAGGATTCCTGCCCATATAGTATCCTGGAAAATCACTTGTCCGAAACCGTGAGAAAATAATAAAAGATAATTATGGGCATAAATAGTGTTGGTTGCAGACTGAGGCTCAACTAAAGTCGGATAATAGTGAACAATGACTAGAAAAAGCCAGGTAACCAATATGAATGGAAAAGTATAACCTGGAATTTTGCTGACAATGAATACATGCTGTATGATAGTTGCCAGGGCAGAACCAGCAAGAACGGCTACCCATATTATAACCGATGGTTGAAAGAAACAAATCAAGGCAACCCCAACCAACGCTGCACTAAAACCATACAACCCGCTATTGATCTCCTCTTTATCATACTTCAGCAATATGGCAGTAAGGGTTCCTGTTATTACAGCTACTATAGCGGCAAGCCCCATCAGCAACGAACCGCAGCCTATACCTGCCAGAAAAAACAAACCTGTCCAGGCATTATCCTGCAGCATGATTTGACCAATACCTTTACAGAAAGGTGTTGCAATATTTGAAATACTTTGCTTTTGGATAGTCATTTGTTTAGTATTGGTGCATTCATCATCGGCAAACAGGCTTACCAGTAATAAAGATGAAAGTAAGGTAAGCGTTTTTGCAGCTTACATTAAATATAAAACGATTATGTGTTCGCGAACTGGCAGATTGTTATCCACCCAAATGGTTGTCCCAAAATGAAAAAGCCAGGAATTATGGGGCACTTATTGCCAAAACTTCACAGTTGCTCGTTTGTAGTCCATGCGCCTTTTCTGGCCGTCTACAGCCTTATTGACTTGAAATACCCGGGGGGCTTGCGTTATATTTTCTACCTCTGCAAAAGGAAATGGTTTTCCTGTAATTGACATTTGCTTTTGCCTGATTTGTTTTTAATTTTGTATTTATCCGGTATCATCGGGCAGGCCCCTGATTGACCTGGCTGCTCTTCATCTCCCCTTTTATTTTTTACACAAACCGTATGACCAGAAGAATTGCACTTATCCTGACTCCATTATTATTTTTCTCTTCACTTTCATTTGCCCAATGGGAATGGTTGAATCCCAGGCCTTCAGGGTATACCTGTTCCAAAATATTGTTTACAGATCCCATGAATGGTTTTATCCTTAGCGCTAACGGTGATCTGCTGGTAACTACAGATCAGGGAGCCACCTGGAGCACGCAACAGCAATTTCCTGCAGTCTCTGCTATCGATATCAAGGAGGCTACAGGTGTAATGAGTGGAAATAGCAACGCAATTTATGTCACCAGTGATAAAGGCATCAGCTGGCAGCAAAAGACCGTCGGTTTTTCGGATAATTTCACCATGGCGGATGTTGTTAGCAAAGACACTATTTTTCTGGCAAGTACTAATGGAATGATCTATCGTTCTGATGATGGCGGTAATACCTGGCAACGTTTCAATTGTGGGAGAAACATCAGTTCTATCGATTTCATCGATTCGAAAACAGGGTACGCCGGAGCAACATCCCAATATATCCTGAAGACCGAAGACGGAGGCGCTACCTGGCAACCAGTGGTTACAGTGAATTTAATTCCCTCCAATACCCTTTACATTAAATTCATAGACATCAATACCGGTTTTGCCTTCAGGGAGCATTCAACGCTGTTGTCTACTACTGATGGTGGAAAAACCTGGAATAATTATAATATCGGGGATAAAATATTTTCAATTCATTTTGTCAATGAAACAACCGGATTTGCCTCCGGAGAACACGGGGTCATTTACAGAACAGATGATAAGGGACAAACCTGGAATTATATCGGCCCGTCTGCACGCATCTACGCATACGATCTCTATGCTGTTCACTTTATCAATGAAAATACCGGATTTGCAGTAGGTGCAAGAGGCAGGATCTTAAAGTCCACGGATGGAGGAACTACCTGGAATACCTATTCGCCAACTTATATTGATATTGCTGGAGTTTCCATGCCAACTATTAACACAGGGTACGCCATTGCCAGCAATCATATTTATAAAACAGTTGACAAGGGGCAAACCTGGAACCAGCTGGCATTTACGGTTGGTACCGATTACGCCGATCACGATGTTTTTCAAACCTGCCATTTTCTGAATGCAGATACAGGCTTTGTATCAGTCAGTGACCATGCACGGATCTACAAAACCTATGACGGTGGCCTCAACTGGAAACCCATCAACATCACTCAATATGGGTATGAGTATGTTTCCTGTGCTCAATTCCTCGACAAGAATACAGGCTTCCTGGCAGTGACCATTTCCTATGGAGGAATCATTGTTAAAACAAAAGATGGCGGAGAAACCTGGACGCCCGTATGGTCTTCTGAGTTTTATGGAGAGGTATATCAAAAAATATTTTTTACCGATGAAAACAATGGCTTCGCCTCCAGAGGTGATGAACTCCACCAGACTACCGATGGTGGAAAAACCTGGAAAATGTTGTGGAAACTGGAAGATATTTCATCCATCTGGTTTGTAAACAAAGACACTGGTTTTGTTGCAGGGGAAAACGGAATGCTGAAAAAAACGATTGATGGAGGAAAGAACTGGAAAGATGTATTTAAGAGCAATTTTAATAATTACGATGACATTCTTAATGTCAGATTCATGAATGAAAAAGCAGGATACTTCAGTGCAGAATATGGTGTTGTTTATAAGACCACCGATGGCGGCGAAACCTGGAACCAGCATGGCAAAGCGAACTACTATTCAATGAAAGCTATCACTTTTGCGCCGGACTCTACTGTGTACATAGCAGGGCAGTATGGAGCCATCTTACGGTCTGATGTATGCG
>CAZGSG010000396.1:0-5258 GCA_964528095.1 uncultured Terrimonas sp. | reverse complement strand
ACAAATTTCTTAATGGAGTTGAGGGCATTAAAAATAAAATGTGGGTTCATTTGTCCCCGCAAGGCAGCCAGTTGCACTTCCGCCAGGCGGTCATTTACATCGGCCAGCTGCTCTCTTTGAGAGCGCAAACGCTGGTTGGCTTCTATGGAAATTATCTTACTGGCCACCAATGTGGCAATGGTGGTAAGTACCTGCAGGTGTTGCCTGGTAAAGAAGTTTTTTTCATGGTGCTCACTGTCGATGATCCCGATCAGTTGTTCATTGTATTTTATCGGCACACAGATCTCGCTCATCCTTTTCAGGTCATCTACCCGGTAACGCTGATCAATAGACGTATCTGGTATGAGAATGGCTTCGCCGGATAGGATGGCTGCACCTACCACTCCCTGACCCGGCAGCACATCAAAATGCTTCTTTTCTAAATCTTCCAGCGATCCTTTAGGACCGTATCCCGCTTTCTGGATCATTTTTGTTTTATCAGCGTTCCACAGATAGATCATGCAATCAACAAAGCCCATTTTGCCGATCAGGTTTTTGGCGACATCCCACAGTATGTCATCTACGTCATTCTTATTCAGGAGGGAGGTGGAAAAAAAACTGCTGATCTGCTCAGACTCAAACTGTGTTTTATAGTTTTCTGCAGTCAATTTTTGTAATTGGGTTTTCCCCGATTCCAGGGCCTTGATATTTTTTTCCCGCCACTTTACCACCAAAAATAAAATACCTGCGATCAGTAATATGATTATTCCGGTAAACCACCATGTTCTCCAGAAAGGGGGGATGATCTGAATGGAAAGGGTAGTAACGTTCTTACAAAAAACACCATCACGATTGGCTGATCTTACTTTAAACACATAACTACCCGGAGGTAGCCGGTTATATTGTACAGTTTGACTTTCATCAACAGTTACCCAATGCTTATCGATGCCTTCCAACTGGCAGAAATATTTCAGGTTGTCTGCAGCATTGAATTGCAGACCAGCTAACTCAATATGAATACTGTTACTCTGGTAAGGTAAACGAAGAGGAGCAGGGGTGTTGATCAATGTATCCACCAACATGGTTTCTCCGAAAACTTTAAACCCGGTGATGGTTACATCGGAAGGGATTTGGGCTGCTGTAATATGTGCAGGATCAAAAACCAGAAAACTTTTTTCAGCACCGATCATCAACCGGCCATCCTTCAGTTTTACAAATGAATGATTGAACCGATCATCAATAATACCATCACTTGCATCGAAGTTGGTAATACCTAAGTCGTGTAAATTGATCTTGCTGAGTCCGCCGGCAAAAGCTGCCCATAGATTTTTGTTATTATCGAGTATGATCGATTGTGCCAGGTTATTCGGTAATCCGTTTTTACTAAGTAAGGATGAAAAGTTTTTCTTTTTTTTGTTGAAAAAATTAATGCCTCCATTGGTGGCAATAATTAAAGTGTCGTCATTGTAATGAAGTATGCTTACAATGTTGTTATCACTGATTGATTGCCTGTTGTTTTCGTCGATCATATAGGCTTCCGTAAAAGCACCGGACTTTTTATCAAACAACTGTAAGCCATTAAGAATTGTTCCTACCCAGATCTTATCCTTATCCAATAACAAACACATGGCTCTTCTCCTTGACCCGGTCTGGGGGTTGATGAAACCGGAGAACCTGGTGATCTTTTGGGTGCTGCCATCAATTTTGATCAGTCCATGCCGGTTGTGTGCCAGCCATATATTGTTTTCTGTATCCTGCGTGATCTGGTTGATGGAACCCGAGAGCAAACTGTCTTTCAGAAGCGTAAGCTGGTTATTCCTGGTATCGAGTTGTAATATGTCTCCTGCCTGATTAGGTGCCCAGATGATTCCTTTATTATCCAGAAAAAGATTCCATAGCTGATTCGCTCCGGCATCATGTTCTTTTTTCCCTTTCCATAAGAACTTTTTATGGAGATTCAACTGCTGGTCATATTTTGAGATTCCCCCGTTTGTGAAATAGTTGCTGCTATAAATGTCACCGTTGGTGGTTTGTACAAAGCCAGACACTTCAGATGAGGAGGAAATGTCAACCAAATTATTGGAAGTGAGACCATAGGTTGTGAAGAACGGTTTTTCTATGTTGAAGATATTAATGCCTGCATCGGTAGCCAGCCAGATATTTTTTTCTTTGTCTTCATGAATGACGATGGATGCCGCAGTGTTGAGCTGCAGGTGCAGGTTTTGTGCTGAATGATTGGAAGCATGGATCACTTTGAAACTGTCTGCTGCATCATTGTAGATGGCCAGCCCTTTGGAAAGCAGGGGTAACAGCAGTAACCCGTTGCTGCAGCAAAAGAATCCACCAATATATTGCTTCGGCGCAGACGGAGCCTGCCGGCCCGATACGCCTGATCTAGTAAAGGAATATGTCTTTAATGTTTGATCAGCCAATGAATACCTGTAAGCTTTAAAGTTATAACCGGTACTGATCCAGATATTATGGTTATTATCAAATGTGATAGCGCTTACAGCTTCTCTGATAGTAAATATTGGCAGGCGATCGGGGTTGTTATTGACATCGAAAACAACATTGGAAAATGCCATCAGTTTTTTGATGCCGGTTGTGGTGGCAAACCAGAGATTACCTTCTTTATCTTTAGTAATGGTGCTGGGTAAAGTATTTTGCTCCATTTTCAGGAGCTTATTCATAGATTGAAACTGCCCGGTGGTTTCATTCAGTTTATAAAAACCATCAAAGGCGGATAGCCAAATTCCGGATTGCTCGTCTTCAATAAATTGCCAGATGCCATTTATCTTTTGATTGCCTTCAGACAGGTGCCGGTTGAAGTTGTAGAAATTTCCGGTATTCCTGTTGAACAGACAGGGCCCTGTTATGGCGGAACCAATCCATAGCCGCTGTTTACTGTCTTCGTAAATAGTATTGATCCAGTCGCTTTGCAAAGCCCGGGCGTCATGCACATCAGCCAGATAGGTGGTGAAACGCTTGCCATCATATCGCTGTAAACCAGTTTGGGTGCCAATCCATATATATCCTTTGTGGTCAGATATAACACAGGACACCTGGTTGCTTACCAATCCATTGGCTGTGGTAAGATGCTTGAAAATGTAGTCTGAGGTTTGCGCACCCACCTTATGGGATTGTGTGGCTAAAAGAAATAAACAGCAAATAAGCCTGACTGTTATAGTAGGTTTGTTATATATATGTATGTGTGAATTGATAAGAAAAGATACCACTAATCAATAAAAGAGCGTAATGAATTGCCCGGCTTTGTAGTAAATGGCGCAACAACCAGATTAAACCGGGGTATATCCCTTAATTGATGTAGTAAGTGGTATGGTGCCTGCAGTGATGAAAGGGGGTACCTGCGTGATGCGTGCAAACCGGAAGAGGGGATACAGAAGACAGGCAGGGGAGATGATCATCAGCAAGGAAGGAATACTGGAATTGATCAGGGGCCGGTATTAAAAGTCGGTGCCAGGCTTGCATTCCAGATAATGATCTGATATATTTGTGCATATATAGTTTCCGATATTTTACAGCTTCTACATGAAACAGGATCTCCTTTTACGAATGGTAATGGTGGTTGTACTGATCATATGCTGTTCGGTTGACGATCAAGAAATCGACGAAGACAAGATAATCATCAACCGGATCGGGTATTTCTATCGGTTAAAATCACTGGCAGACCAATCTGTATGGAAAGGGTTTGATGATCCCGCTTTTGAACTGCCTTTGGTGTATTACACAAATAAGCATTGTTATGTTGTAAACCCAACCCAAAAGTTGCTAACTGTTTTCAACCCACCACTTATCCATAAAAAAGGACGGATTGAAATTTACAAGACGGGCTTGCTGGACAGTACGGCTTTTCACATGGAAACGTTTATGAACTTTACTGATACTGCAGCGTACAATTACAGATCGATGTATATGAACTGCAGCAGTTTTGAAATTACACAACAGCATCCCCAGGCTGATGTAAAGAACCTGGAACGCTGGGCTACCTTGGTACTGCATGAGTATTTTCACGGATTTCAGTTCAAACACCCTGCTTTTTCTACTTATCATAATGACTCCATTTTACCTGTATCCGGCGAAACCCTGAGGAAAGTGTACGATGATAATCCATGGGTAAAGGAAAGTATTGACAGGGAAAATGATTTGTTGCTTCAGGTAATAGCCTCAGATAAGCTGAATGAAATAACCCCGCTGATTGATAGCTTTTTTGTGTTGAGATCAAAAAGAAGGGACATTATCAGGCGCTCTTCCGGATTTGATATAGGTAAGTATGAAACTTTTTTCGAGACCATGGAAGGTACAGCAAGATATATCGAGTATGGGTTGTTCAATATTTTCAAACACAAGAAGCCGGATAAACAACTGGCCAGGGTAGATACTGCTTATCATGCCTATCAATATTTCCGGACTTTTACTTTACAGGATGACCCATCGATGTACCTTACCAGTAAGACCAACTATGTCTATGCTATTGGTTTCAATTTGGCACGGATTGCAGATAAACTACAAATACCCTATAAGAGCAGGTTATTTAATGAGCCCGGGCTTTCGCTGGAAGCGCTTCTTCACGCTTACGTAAATAAATGAACAGGCTTTTGATCAAAGTGCAACTTTCCATAGACTAAGGCGACTTTCTTATTGACGGCCCTTTACTGTAACCGTCCTCCACTTAAAACGCCCATGCTATGCTTACAAGTTATTTCCTGATCATCCGGCGTCTTCTTATCCGGAATAAAAGCTATTCTTTTATTAATATCGGTGGACTGGCCATAGGAATAACGGTGGCCATATTTATCGGTCTATGGATCTATGATGAACTGTCGTATAATAAATATCATAAAAACTACGGAAGCATCGCGCAGGTATGGGGTGGGGGAACAGACCCGCAAACCCAGGCGACAGACGGTTCCTATGCACTTCAATATCCCCTTGGTGCAGTACTCAAAAACAACTATCCGCATTATTTCAAACAGGTATTAATGGCCTGGTGGCCGGGTGAATTTTCCCTGGCATCCGCTGATAAGAAGTTCATCAAAAAAGGAGAATTCATTGAAGTTTTTTGCGCTAAAGAACACAACCTAAAGAACATTGACATTGCCATTCCAAAAAATAAATTGGTGGTGATAACCGGCATCAGCGGCAGTGGAAAAAGCTCGCTTGCGTTTGATACCATTTTTGCCGAAGGCCAACGCCGGTACATGGAAACCTTTGGTGCGTATGCACGACAGTTTATTGGTGAAATGGAACGTCCCGACGTG
>CAZGSG010000395.1:0-5283 GCA_964528095.1 uncultured Terrimonas sp. | reverse complement strand
AAGATATTGTGTAGCCTGGAATTAATAAATAACATAGCGACAGCATAGGCAGGAGTATACATATTAACGGGTGTGGGAGAAAGACCACTTGAAGGAAATGACCTGATGCGT
This sequence comes from uncultured Terrimonas sp., assembly GCA_964528095.1. Taxonomy (GTDB): domain Bacteria; phylum Bacteroidota; class Bacteroidia; order Chitinophagales; family Chitinophagaceae; genus CAZGSG01. Next base: position 5,172 of record CAZGSG010000395.1, on the reverse strand, counting down.
GAAATGACCAAGGCAGGCATCATGAAATATGGCGATGCGTTTAAACATAGTATGGAAGAAGGCGGATGGGACCTGTCTAAAGTGGATATGAAAGAACTGGCAGATTCTAAAGCGACCTTCGTATTCGGACAGATGAATGAACCTCCCGGCGCACGTGCAAGGGTGGCGCTTTCTGGTCTGACGATCGCGGAATATTACCGTGATGGAGATGGACAGGGCAAAGGCCGTGACATCCTGTTCTTCGTAGACAATATCTTCCGTTTCACCCAGGCGGGATCAGAGGTGTCAGCCTTGTTGGGTCGTATGCCATCAGCGGTGGGGTACCAGCCTACACTGGCAACTGAAATGGGTATCATGCAGGAACGTATCACTTCTACAAAAAATGGTTCGATCACTTCCGTACAGGCGGTATATGTACCTGCGGATGACCTGACCGATCCGGCTCCCGCGACAACTTTCGCTCACCTTGATGCTACTACGGTATTGTCACGTAAGATCGCTGACTTGGGTATCTATCCGGCAGTGGATCCGCTTGACTCAACATCACGTATCCTTACGCCACTTATCGTGGGAGATGCACATTACAATTGTGCAAATAAGGTAAAACTGATGCTGCAACGTTATAAAGAATTACAGGATATCATCGCAATCCTTGGTTTGGATGAATTGAGTGATGATGATAAACTGGTAGTAAGCCGTGCAAGAAAAGTACAACGTTTCTTATCGCAGCCATTCCACGTAGCAGAAGCGTTCACCGGTTTGAAAGGCGTACTGGTTCCGATCGAAGAAACGATCCGTGGATTCAATATGATCATGGATGGTGAAGTGGATGAATATCCTGAAGCGGCATTCAACCTGGTAGGTAGCATCGATGATGCGATAGAAAAAGGAAAACGATTGATGGCACAGGCGGTGAGTTAATTTTAGAATTGGATCTCCGATTTAAAAATTTACCCCGGTCATCAATTTACAAATTGCATTTATGAATTTAGAGATATTAACTCCTGAAAAAAAATTATACAGCGGCGAGGTATACGGCGTGCAAATGCCGGGTATCAGCGGATCATTCGAGGTGTTGGACAAACATGCTCCATTGGTCAGCGCACTAAAAGCTGGCCGTATGAAGATCTTGAAGGATAAACAAAATCATTTTGCTTACTTCGATATACAGGGCGGATTTGTTGAAGTGCTCAACAATAAAGTAACTGTATTAGCTGAAGGAGCAATACCGGTAGAAACTACCTGATAAGGTGGTTGCCCTTTAACGAGTGCTTGTATTTTAAATAAAGGGTATAAATAGACTGGCGAAAAACCAGCCTATCCGGATTGTGAAAACTGTTATTTGCCCTCCTGAATTATTTCGGGAGGGTTTTTTTATTTCTTTCAGACCTGGCTATTGTTTTATTACAAGCGTTGCTGCCATCTTATCGTGAAGGGTTTGTTTTTTATCATCCCAAAGCATCATGAGAAAGCCAATACCAAGTATAAGGGCAGATATTATTTTACCAAAATACCTACCCGTGGCCTGGCCAAAGGATATGCGCTGGCCTTCCATATCGATAACTTTTATACCCAGCGCTCTTTTCCCTAATGTAGCCTGGTATGCACTGGATTCAAGGATGGCGTTATAAAGCCAGTACAGGCATATCGAAATGATATTGGCAGAAACAGATTCATCGTCTTCTATGACGATACTAATTAAAGCATTCGGGATAGCTAAAATCAATCCATCAATTAAAGCAGCACCAAAACGCTCGCCAAAAGCTGCGTAAACCAGCGGTTCGTCGCTAAATAGATCGCTTGTTCTATTTGTAGTCCCCGGATAATCCTGTTCGTTCATTCTTTGCCATTAACTGGCTTATTTGAAATGTACACAAAAAACCAGTTGCTGTTTCCGCGAAATCAGCAAGCCTGTGAAGACTTTTTTAATTCTGCTGTTCCTTTCTTTTCTTTAGCTGCTCGTCAGCATATCCAAAGACCCGTTTCATCATATCTGTCTTGCGGAATTCGTATTTGGTACGCACATTTTCTTCTTCATTCGCCACAACACTGAACATGCCATCTACAGCACGTGCAGCTATAAAATCGGTGAGACTATTTTCCAGCGGCTTATTAATAAAAGGTATTTTATTATACACGTTTACGATACTGCTCCAATCTTTATTGGCGCCTTCCGTTTTGATGGTACTGTCTACGATCGGGCGAAACGCAACCATCAATTCATTTGTCATGGTAGCTTTGAAATAATCGGTAGCTGCATGCGTATTATCAGTGATCAAAATGCTCACGGCATCTTTAAAGCTCATCTGTTTTAATGAATTCAGGAAGATTGGTTTTGCTGCGGTAACTGCGGATGAAGTGGCCCGGGTAAATTTTCCTGTTACCTGGTCTACCAGTTTATCGAGCCCAAGATCACGCAAGGTCTTTTCAATCTTTGCGGCATCTCCGGGAAACGCGAAACGGACCAGCGGGTTGCCATTTGGATCCGCGAAAGCATCAAAACTCTTGAATAAGCCCTGTGATAACGCGTCTTTCAAGCCCGTAGCCATTTCGAATTCGGAGGGGGCCAGCACTGAACTGATCTTTTTAAGCGCATCACAGGAGGAAAGAAAAACAGAAGCGCTAAGCGTCATACTGAACAGAATTCTTTTCATAGATTATTTTATAGGGTGAAAATTAATGGATTTCCAACTTAGTTTAATTGCGGATCAATCGGGAAGTGGATCATCATCTCATAATCGCCGCCTAATTCTTTCAGGGAGTCTTTCCAGATATTCTCATAATTATTATGAAAAACAAGTTTTCGGGTAGCTTCCACAGTAAGCCAGGTCTTTTCTTTTATTTCTTCGCCTAACTGGCCATCACTCCAGCCAGAATAGCCAATAAAGAAACGGATCTTATCAGGATTTGGCTTCCCGTTGCGGATAAAGTCAACCGCTTTTTCAAAATCGCCGCCCCAATAAACGCCTTTCATGACTTCCAGTCCGCCAGGGATCTGCTCCGGGTACTCGTGCAGGAAATGGATCGAATCTGTCTGTACAGGGCCGCCATAAAACACAGGTAATTTATACCCTTCTGCATCGGGTAGCAATTCGTCCAATGTATTTTCATATTTGCGGTTCAGTACAAAACCAAAACTTCCTTCTTCTTTATGTTCACACAAAAAAACCACTGTACGTAAAAAATTCGGGTCCTTCAGAAAAGGATCCGCGATTAATAATATACCTGGCGCCGGTTCAATCATACTTCAAGTTAAGTGTAAAACGTATTTAAAAAAAATTGATATCAATGTGTTATGTACTGCCCGAAAAAGCCCTGCCAGAACATTTCCGAATGCTGAAATCTTTTTTTCCTGGTCATATCCGTGCCGGCAAACTATTGATGCCTGATTTAAAACCGGGATCATTGAAAAGTCAATAATGTACGATTATGCTGGTAAATCACAACTTTTAGCCCAATAATAATAGTCTCGGCGGTAAAAACTCGTTAAAAATAAGCTACCGCGGAGCCTGGGTATATATTGTCGGGAAGGGTATCCTATTTTTGCAAATTCGTCTATTTCTAAAAACCTGCTATCTTTCGGTATAAACAAGCAATTTATTTGTGAAGAAGACTTTTACAATTATAACCATCCTGATATCATTTTCCCTTATCGGGCTCATATTTATCCAGGTCTCCTGGCTGAAGAATATGATCAAAGTACGCGAAGAAGCGATAAAGGAAAAAGTAGACAGAGCAGTAAGAACGGTAGGAGTGGAACTAACGCAATACAAGGACATTTATCTGAATAATAAGATCAGCACTTCATTGAGTGATATTTTCCAGGATGAAGGCGGCATCGATGTATTACGCCCGTTGACCATTGGTAGCAGGTTTACCACTGCTGAGCTGGCCGAGAAGATCAGGAAAGCATTTAACAGCGTAGACCTGACCGAAATGCAATTTGAATTTGCACTGACGGTTACCAATCTGCGAAGTAATATTCCTGACCAGATGGAAAGGGTTTCCCGGAATTTTGAAACGGAGCAGGAAGATACTGTTCATAATTTCCGAAGCAATACACCATTATTTGCACCAAGCGGCTCGGCGGCTGAAAATCTTTCAAGAGATGAGAACCTGTATGTACTGGCGATCGATTACAAAAAATTCGCAGTGAAGTCTCTGCGGATGCCGATCACTATTGCGATCCTTTTTACGATCATTATCGTTACGGCGTTTTATCTTACTGTCCGCACCATGTTGCGTCAAAAAAAATTGGGTGAGATAAAGAACGACTTTATCAATAATATGACCCATGAATTCAAAACGCCTATTGCTACCATATCACTGGCTGTTGATGCGATGAAGAATGAGAAAGTATTGCAGGACCGGCAGAAAATAAGTTATTTCAGCGGTATCATTAAGGAGGAGAACCAGCGAATGAACAGGCAGGTAGAAACAATACTAAAAGCTTCTCAGTTGGAAAGACAGGAAGTGGACCTCAACCTGCAACCCTTACATGTGCATAAGATCATCAAGGAAGTAGTAGATAATTTTACGCTACAACTCGAAGGCAAACAAGGGAAAGCCGAATTAGTACTACAGGCAGAGAATGACCTGATCGACGCCGATGAAGTGCATTTTTCCAATCTTGTCAATAACCTGATTGACAATGCCGTTAAATATTCCAAAGAGAATGTGCCGCTCATGTTAAAGATCACTACCCAATCAAATGAAAAGAAATTCATACTCCGGGTAGAAGACAACGGAATTGGTATGAATAAGGAAACTATTAAGAGGGTATTCGAAAGATTCTACCGCGCGCATACTGGCAATATTCACAACGTAAAAGGTTTCGGACTTGGGCTTAGCTATGTAAAGACAATGATCGAAGCACATCATGGAGATATTAAAGCGGAAAGTACGCTTGGGAAGGGGAGCGCGTTTACCGTGGAGTTGCCGTTGAAAAAAATATAAGATTTTAGTGTTGGGGCTCGTAGTTCGAGGCTTCTGGTATTGAAAATACTGCGATTTCGATAGGCTTGTGTGGTGTATAGTCCTCAGGTCTTGTTGCTCAGGATTTGGGTAAGAGATTTCACGCAGAGCTAAGGGGTAAATGAGCTAAGGAAGCAATATTATATTTATACAATTATTATTTATTGTACATGTGAGCGAAGGAGCGTTTTCACTGAT
>CAZGSG010000394.1:0-5290 GCA_964528095.1 uncultured Terrimonas sp. | reverse complement strand
TCGGTATTATCGCTGGGCCAGAATTCAGTGAAATATTTCAGTGCTCCATAATCGGTACGACCACCACCGCCAGAACAGAGCATAATGGGCAGGTCGGGATATTTCGCCCTTATTCTTTCCATTATTTTATAAAGGCTCCTGGTATAATCAATATAAAGATGGGATTGTTTTTCTTTTAAATAAGGCGAATACGCGTTGGTCATGCTGCGATTACAATCCCATTTGATGAAAGCAAGTCCGGGGTCCTTTGTCATCATATCATCTACTATGGAGAATATAAAATCCTGCACTTTCGGATTACTGAGATCAAGTACCAATTGATTGCGGCCATAATTTTCAGCCCTGTTGGGCAGTTTCAATATCCAGTCCGGATGTTTTTCGTAAAGCTCGCTTTTCGGGTTCACCATTTCAGGTTCGAGCCAGATGCCGAACCTGATCCCTTTTTTTTCCGCTTCCCTCACCAGGTATCCGATGCCGCTGGGTAGTTTCTTTTTATCTTCCTGCCAGTCGCCCAGTCCATTCTTGTCATCGTTTCTTGGATATTTATTACCAAACCAACCATCGTCCAGGAGGAACAGGTCTACGCCTAGCTTTTTTGCTTCATCAAATAATTCTACCAGTTTGTTCTCCGTAAAATCCGTATGTGTAGCTTCCCAATTGTTTAATAAAACCATTCGCTGGCCATTGCCATTGGCGATCCCATAATTTCTTGCCCATTTATGAAAATTGCGGCTGGCCTCTCCTTTGCCATTTACGGAATAAGTATAAAGAAATGCCGGTGTGGTGAATGTTTCGCCGGGTTGTAATGTATATTCAGAAGCGTAACTATTGACACCTGAAATAACACGAAGACTATTTCGCTGATCCACTTCAAATGTATAATTGAAATTTCCTGTCCATGCCAGCGTACCTGCCAGCACTTCGCCGGTGGTTTCTGTAGAAGGTTTGTTCAATGACACAAAAAAAGTCTGTGTCTGGTAAAAATTTGTGCGTGCTCCAAGTTTACTTTCGATCATTTTGATGCCATTGGTCAGTTTTTCCTCTTCCATTTTTACTTCCCTCGCCCAGTCGCCATGAAATTGTGTAAGCCAATAGTTGTCTGCATTAAAATGAAGCATGGAAGAAGCGTACTGGCTTAGTAACACTGGTTTTTTTTCCTGGTGCCTGATCTCCGTCCAGCTCTTGATCAGGTTCTCGGCATAATAGGTGGTATAATGGAGAATTACTTCTACCGGGTAAACCGGATCTTTCAAACGGATAGCTGTTGTGCTTACATTATTATCCTGTTTATTAGTCGTATGCGATACATACACTAACTCGAGTGAAGGATTGCCGTCTGCATGCACCATACGGATGGCCGGCTCAAATTGGTTTTCCATGCCGGCAGTAAGATACACTTCGCGTCCTCCTTTTAAAGATAAATAGTCTGCTGCCGGTAGTTTTTTACCAAAATAAGATTGTAGCACCCGTTGATTATTACCTACAGTCAGTACCAGGCTCGTGTTGTTTGTTTCAAGAAGAATCGTTTTTTCAGACTGTGCGAACAGGCATGTTGCAAGGAACAATAAAGAGGGGATGAGCAGGCTTTTTTTCATACGAAGTTTAATAGTGAATGCTGCAAAGGAACAATATTAGAAAGGCCGGACGACTTACGGGTTGTCTGATCGTTCAGTCATCTTAGCATATAGGAAGGTTTAAGTAATAATAGGTTTGAGCAGTTTTATGCAGGTTCCGACCGGCATAAAACTGCTCAAAATTTCTATTAGATATAAAGCAGGGTAATGAACACCTCTATTATTACGCGTTTACCAATGCCTGCCCCATAAATTCCTTCTGATAAGTGAGCGGGCTCTTGCTGGTGATCAGTTTAAAGTACTTATGGAAGCTGGTGAAATTATTGAATCCGCTTTCATAACAAAGTTGTTTGATGCTCAGGTTATTTTCGATCAGCAATTTACATGCATGGCCAACTCTTATTTCAATAAGAAACTGTGAATAGGTCTTCCTGGTCCGTGATTTAAAATACCTGCAAAAAGAATTGGGACTGATATTGGCAACATTTGCAATTTCATCCAACTGGATGCTGCGTTTGAAATTCTTCAGGCTATAATCGTAAATAGCATTGATCCGGTCCTTTTCATTTTCTACCAGGTCGTATTTAAACCCGATCGAAGAAAGGGTAGTCAATTGTTTACAATCCGCAATCGTATTCAATGCTTCCATCAGGTAAAGGATGCGGTGTTTATCATCCGCATGTAAAAGCGTTTCGAGCGAATCAGCTACTTTTTGACGGGTTTTACCGGTGATCTGCAAACCTCTTTTGCTCTTATCCAGAATTGAGCGGATATGAACATTTTCAGGTAACTGGAGAAATTGACTTCCCCAGAAATTCTCACAGAAATGAGCGACACGCACATCCGCGGTCTGGCTGTTATCCTCGTCAAAATAGGAATCGTCGAATCTCCAGTAATGAGGCAGGTTCGCACCGACCAAAACCACGTCACCGGCCTTGAATCGTTTAATACTGTCTCCGATAAATTGAGTGCCTTCTCCTTTTTTGAAGTGGATAAGTTCTACTTCGGTGTGGTAATGCCACCGGTTGTTGACGTAAGGAACAAGATCCTGTCGCACGCTAAAGGAGTAGCGCGGCTCTTTACATACTTTTAATAATTGGGGGCGCATACAGCAGTTTTTTCGTTAAGCAATTCGTTAAGCAATCCTTACCTGTAATTACATAAAAACAGGTATTTGATGCCAAATTAGCTTAACTATTTTATCCGCAATAAAAAAGCTCCGCAAACGATTTCGGAAACGAAAACCTGTATAACAGAATGAACATGAATTATTTAGAAGGAGATAAAAAGAAGAATTGCTGCCAATTTTGAATGCCTTTTTGAAAGACATTCCGGCAACTGGATGATTACCCTGAAAAGCGTAAGATATGCTCTTGCTATGCCAATTTAGCTTATCTATTTATAGCCTTTTAAAAAAAGTACGCAATCGTTCCCGGTCAAAACCCAGTATTTACGCCCAAACCAATTCCAAAATGACGGGTAAATGCTAAGATTGTTGAATGATAAGGCAATTTTATAAAGTGCTTGCTACCGCATTCTTTCTTTATTTGTTATCAGGGATTAACGACAGACGATATTTTAAACAAGCTCCTGAATACCCATTAATTGCTTATGCTCGACCACATGAAAAATAGTAACACGACAGAATTGGCCGCCCCTCCTTTTTTAATGATCCATCCGAAAGATAATGTGCTGGTAGCGCTAAAAGACCTTGTTTCCGGAACACCTATCATTTACAAAGAACACTCTTTTAACCTGCAGGAGAATGTGGGCGCCAAACATAAATTCTTTATCAGGGATATGGATGCAGGCGATGAAGTGATCATGTATGGCGTGTTGGTAGGAAAAGTACAAAAAGATATAAGCAGGGGGCAGGCCATGACCACCGCCAATACCAAACACGCGGCGGGAAAATATGGTTATCGCCATACACAGTATAACTGGCAACCGCCAGACATCTCCAGGTTTATCAATAAAACATTTGATGGATATAAAAGAGAGAATGGCCGTGTAGGCACAGCCAATTACTGGTTGTTCATACCCATGGTATTTTGTGAGAACCGTAATCTCGATGTGATCAAAGAAGCGCTGTGCAATGAATTAGGATATGCGGTGAGCGACCGGTATAAACGATTTACAAAAGATATGTTGCAGGCTTACAAGGCAGGAGGGGACGTGCATTCCATTAGCCTCGATCCAGACCCTTCTGCAAGGAGTGAACGTTATTTCGCCAATGTCGACGGGATCAAATTTTTAAATCACACGGGTGGATGCGGTGGTACCAGGCAGGATGCCGCAACGCTCAGCGCCTTACTTGCAGCCTATGCGGATCATCCCAATGTTGGTGGCGTAACGGTATTGAGTCTCGGTTGCCAGCATTTGCAGGTGCAATATTTCCTGGATGATCTGAAGAAAAGAAATCCATCTTTTAGCCGGCCGCTATATGTTTTTGAACAGCAGGTAATAAAAAGCGAAGAACAATTGATCGCAGACGCGTTGCGCCAGTCTTTTCTCGGGCTTGCCGAGATCAATAAACAGGAACGCGAACCTGCACCATTGAGTGAGCTGACTATCGGGGTGAAATGTGGAGGTAGTGATGGATTCAGTGGCATATCCGCTAACCCTGCTGTGGGGCATACTTCTGATCTTCTGGTAGCGCTTGGGGGGAAGGTGTTGCTGGCAGAATTCCCGGAGCTCTGTGGCGCGGAGCAGGACCTGATTGATCGATGTGTGGATGAAACTGCAGCAAATAAATTTATTCATTTAATGCAATCATATGATGAACTGGCCAATAAAGTCGGGTCAGGTTTTCATATGAATCCTTCACCGGGAAATATAAAAGACGGGTTGATAACGGACGCGATCAAATCAACCGGGGCCGCAAGAAAAGGCGGCACATCTCCTGTTGTTTCTGTGCTGGACTATACAGAGCTTGCTACAGAACCCGGACTGAGTCTTGTCTGCACACCTGGCAATGATGTGGAAGCAACAACGGGCAAGGCGGCATCGGGTGCTACACTCATCCTGTTTACCACCGGTCTCGGCACCCCAACGGGTAACCCGGTAGCGCCTACTATAAAAATCGCTACTAATTCAAGACTTGCCAGCAAGATGAAGGATATCATCGATATCGATACCGGCCCGATCATTTCCGGTGAAAAAACTATCGAACAAATGGGAGAGGAGATCCTCGAATACTGCATAAAAGTTGCCAGCGGTTATATTATTCCAAAGGCAGTGCAGTTGGCACAGGATGATTTTATTCCCTGGAAGAGGGGAGTGTCTTTGTAAAAGAGGGCTGGGTTAGGTAGTTTGAATTTATGTGGGTTCAGGTTAGGAGTGAGAGATTTCACGAAAGGCTACATTGGACATAATGTTCGATGCTGTTATTGCAATCGGGCATAATCGATAAATAAATCACCTCTTTCAATCATTTTCACGAAGTGCAAACCCTCCTTAGCTCATTAAATCTTTGTTACTATAGAACTGAACCTCACCAGGTGGATTTGTATAATTCTCCCGCAAGCTTAAAATAGATATAAGGGATTTCACACAGAGCTAACAGAGAAAATGAGCTAAGGGAGAGCTGAGCTATTTGTTTATTCTTTAGTTGTATGAACGGATGAGCTAAGGAGATTTTTCACTGACGTGAAAAAGAACCCGTTGATCAGGGTGCTGTTTTCACGTCAGTGAAAACGCTCTGTTAGCTCTTTATT
>CAZGSG010000393.1:0-5293 GCA_964528095.1 uncultured Terrimonas sp. | reverse complement strand
CCGTCACGGGTACCGGTCACTTTAAAGTCCATATCACCCAGATGATCTTCATCACCCAGGATATCCGTCAGGATCGCATATTTATCGCCCTTGCTGATCCATCCCATTTCCACACCTGATACGTGTTTTGGAATAGGCACACCTGCATCCATCAACGCAAGTGATCCCGCGCAAACAGTAGCCATGGAAGACGAACCGTTTGATTCAAGAATATCACTTACTATACGAACCGTGTAAGCGAAATCATTGCCCGGCATCATTTGTTTGAGCGAACGCATTGCCAGGTTACCATGACCTACTTCGCGGCGGCTCTGGCCTCTCATCATCTTCACTTCACCGGTAGAGAAAGGAGGAAAATTATAATGTAAAAAGAATTTAGAATCGTATGATTTGGCTGCACTTTCTATCAGCAATTCATCTAAAGCAGTTCCGAAAGTAACTGTCGTAAGCGACTGTGTTTCACCTCTTGTAAACAAAGCAGATCCGTGCGGAGACGGTAAAACATCTGTTTCCATATCCAATCCACGTACATCTTCGAGACCACGTCCGTCGAGACGGATCTTTTCATCCAGGATCATATCCCGTACTACATAATATTGCAGATCGCCATAATAAGTAGATGCCAGTTTCTTTGTAAGATCAGGTAATGATTCGCCTTCTGCCAGTTCAGACTTAAGATAGGTCATCAACTCTTCCTTGATAGCGGCGAATTTATCGCTGCGCTCGTGTTTTGGCAAAGCGCCTTTGGCTACTTCATATACTTTTTGCTGGGCAAATGCTTTTACTTTTTCTTCCAGTGCAGGATCAGTAGCGGGTTTGGTATAGTCTCTTTTACCAGTCACTCCTTTCAGATCACGCAATTCTTCCTGTGCTTTGATCTGTACACGGATAGCATCGTGTGCGAGTTGTAATACCTGTACAAGGTCGGCTTCGCTGCATTCCTGCGCTTCACCTTCTACCATCATCAGGTTTTTTTCTGTAGCAGCTACAAGGAATTCGATATCGGATTCTTCTAATTCGCTGCGGGTTGGATTAATGATGAATTCACCATTTACCCGTCCTACTCTCACTTCAGAAATCACTTCCTTAATGGGAATATCTGATACGGCGAGCGCTGCTGAAGCAGCCAGGCAAGCCATGGCATCAGGCATGATCTCCGCATCACTTGAAATCAGTGATACCAATACCTGTACCTCGCATAAATAGTCATCAGGAAATAAAGGGCGCAGTGCGCGATCGATGAGGCGGCTGGTAAGGATCTCATAATCATTCAGACGAGCTTCTCTTTTAAAAAATGAACCAGGGATACGACCTGCTGAAGCAAATTTTTCCTGATAGTCTACTGTCAATGGAAAAAAGCTTTGTCCCTCTTTTGGTTCTTTATTGGCAACTACGGTTGCCAATATCATGCAATTGCCGCTGGATACAGTAACTGCGCCATCAGCCTGGCGGGCAAGGCGACCTGTTTCGATCGTCACCATGCGGCCTCCGCCTATGTCAAATGTTTTGCGTATTGGTTGTTGTAACATAGAAATTGTTTGAAGTATAAGGCTACGGTCATGCCGGAGCCAGGTTTTGTTTGCGGCGATATAGCCTGTCAAATTCCCCTTTTATCGTGTTGCCGGCTGCATCCGTTCTGCAAATACCGTAACATCATAAAACAGTTATTCCCAACATCGTTTCGGAAGTTGGGAATAATCATTTATATAGTTTCTTAAGCTTTGCGCTGAAATAAAACTGGAGAATAAAAGACTTCCCTAACATCCTTGCGGGATGAGCAGAACGTCTTATTTTCTTAATCCAAGCTTTTCGATCAACTGACGATAGCCAGTAAGATTGTGTTTTTGCAGGTAGTTCAATAAACGTTTACGTTTACCTACCAGGGTCATCAGTCCACGGTGAGTAGAAAAATCTTTTTTGTTTTGCTGAAGGTGACCACTGATCTGGCTGATGCGCTCGGTTAATTGAGCGATCTGACCTTCAATAGAACCGGTATTGGTAGCCTTACCACCGAATTCTGTAAAAATGGCTGTTGTTTTTTCTTTAGTTAAAGGCATCTTTTTCTGTTTTGGAGATTTCTCCGTTTTTTATCCTATTATATTTTGTGGCGGCAAAGGTAAGGCAACGGGAGGGAATTGCAAAAGATTGCCATGCCAAAATTACCCTTTCTGGCGCTAAACCCCTATTTTTTAAGGCCCCAGGGACTTATTTTTGCAATATGGAGTTATCCCAGGACACAAAAAATATACTCGGACTGCAGTTGCCTACCGATCCAAGATGGGTAAACCTGGCTGAAAAGTCGCTCGAAGAGATACTTACAGATCATGCATACTGCGAGCAGAAAGCAGCCACCACCTGTATCACGCTGATTCAGCGGTATAGCGACCAGGAGAAACTCGTCCGTGAATTATCGCCTATTGTAACGGAAGAATGGGGCCATTTTCGCCTGGTCCTTGCTGAACTCCATAAAAGAGGTTTGCAACTGGGCAAACAGCGAAAAGACGAGTATGTGAATAACCTGGTGAGTTTTATGCGCAAAGGCGGTCGTTGGGAAGACCGGTTTCTCGATCACTTATTGATGATGGCACTTATTGAGGCCCGCAGTTGTGAAAGATTCAAACGGCTTAGTGAAGGACTGGATGATGAATACCTGCGTAATTTTTATCGCCGTTTTATGGAAAGCGAGGCCGGACACTATACACTTTTTATCGACCTGGCCGAAACCTATCTTGAAAAAGACAAAGTAAGGACCCGGTGGAAAGAATGGCTGGAATATGAAGGCGGGATGCTTCAGGGCCTGGAAGTCCGTGGCGACAGGATCCATTAGAATAACTCAAAAATCAAAATTAAAAATTCAAAAATCAGACCCTGATCTTTGAGGATGTTATGAAAGATCCGGTTTGATTTTTTCTTTTAAATCTTGCCTGTTAACCGGCTTGCAATACGTTAAAACTATGATCATAGCAGATACACAATATTGTTTTTCAACAGCACATGGCGAAAAGGTTTATTTGTTCACGCTGACAAATGCAAATGGAACTGCCGTGGATATTACCAACTACGGGGCCATCATCACCGCATTCAGGATCCGTGGACAAAATGAAGAGACCAACGATATTGTTTTAGGATTTGATAACCCCGCGGATTATTTATCGGAGGAGTATCTTGCAAACTATCCTTATTTCGGTGCCGCTATCGGACGTTATGCCAACCGCGTTGCAAACGCGTCATTTAAAATTGATAACAATAGTTATAAGATTTCTTCCAATGTAGGGACTAATCAATTGCATGGCGGATTTAATGGATTTGATAAGAAGGTATGGACCGTTGATTCTTTTTCTCACAATACGCTTGTTTTAAAATACCGAAGTGTGGATGGAGAAGAAGGTTATCCCGGAACGCTCGATATTACCATTAGTTTTGAATTAACCACGGCAGGCGAACTGGTATATGAATACCACGCGGTGACGGACAAACCAACAGCGATAAACCTGACACATCATAGTTATTTTAATCTCGATAACGGATCAGGAACGATAGCCGATCACTATGTAAAATTAAACGCGGCACTGATGCTTGAGCAAAATGCTGACTTTACTGTTACCGGAGAACTGGTGCCTGTAAAAAACACGATCTATGATTTTACGTCCGTAAAAAAAATAAGCGATGACTGGTTGCCTGCGGATGGTTACGATCAGAGTTTTGTAATAAATGCAGACAAAGAAAATACAGGGCTTCATTTTGCAGCAGAAGCCTTTTCAAAAAGATCAGGAATAAAACTAGCGGTGTTCACATCAGAACCGGTCGTTCATTTTTACACGGGTAAATGGATGCCTTTTATCACAGGAAAAAAACAACAGCCTTATTCACCTTTTTCAGGGCTTTGTTTTGAAACACAGCAACATCCCAATGCTATTAATATCCCTCATTTTCCGGAGACCATATTGCGCCCCGGGCAGGTATATCACACAAAAACCATGTATAAAGTATCCCTGGAAGTCCGATAATCCGGGATCGGGGTTTGAACTCAAAATGCAAAAATGACATTCCCAACGTGGCTATTGCATGGTTTGTTCGGAGGCGCTTCGCTATTTGCTCGAAAGCACCCTCCGCAATGATTAAGAAACCCTTCGTCCATTATTCGCCTATTTGTTTCAATTACAGTGAATAAGGGGCGAAGAAGGCACAAAGGGCAGACGAACGGGATACGACCGGGATACGAACGAGATACGAAGCAGATACGACCGAGATACGAAGAAGGACATCAGGGTTCCCAAAAACCGCCTCCTGGCTGCGTGCTAAAATCCCCGCGAAAAGTAGTCTAATTCTTCTGTGAGATCAAGAGATGAAAACTTTTCCTGTAAAGCTTTTGTCTTTTCATAATAAGAAAGCAGGAATTGACGGTGTGCATTGGTGCCTGGCTGAAACGCTTTGTGTTTTCTGGCTATGACGATCTTCTTTACCTCTTTCATCAATTCCTGTGATGAAAGATCAATGCAGGACCCGGCGAATTTTTCTAATACAAAATTCGTGGCCAGGTAGTTAGGATGCGCAAGGTCTATATCATAAAACCGATAATCGCGGAGCACATCGATCACCAGTTCGTATGCGGGAAAATAATAAAGCCGGTCGAATTTATTGACCATATGGTGAACGGCTTCGATCAGGCGGGCCTTACTGCGGTTATTCTCCACTACCCCATCCCGTATATGCCTCACAGGACTCACCGTAAATATGATATGCAAACCGGGGTTGAACCGCATTAATTTATGATAACAATTATCCAGCAGGGAAATCGTTTCGGTGATCTCCAGCAAATGTTTATTGAACCATTGTGCTGGCGCGCGATGACAATTGGCAACCCCTCCATTGCTGCGCCCATGTGGTTCACGAAGCCGGTAAGAAAATGAGGAACCCAGCGTTATAATAAGCCAATCGGCATTTTTCAGAAACTGATGGGCCTGTTCCTGTGATTCATTAATGCCAGCCAGGCATTCCTCCCTGTCTGTATTTGAAAAACGCGAATGATGCTGCCAGCTTTGCCATACTTCATTTAACTGGAAAAGATCTTCCGCGACGTATTTTTTATTCTCCGTATAAGATACAAGGCTTTCGCAAACACTTGCAGGGTCGAAGAGTATCCCATTCGGATTTTGCAGTACTTTATGTTTCAGTCCTGCAAGCGCATTTCCTATGTGTTCTGTAAAACAGGAACCCGTAAGCAGTATATTATCACCATACCTGATTGGTTGAGCTAATTTCTGCAGGTTTATATCTACCATTAAATCCATAC
>CAZGSG010000392.1:0-5310 GCA_964528095.1 uncultured Terrimonas sp. | reverse complement strand
CTCTTTTTATAGTTTTAATGGATTTTTTTGCAACTCGTATCACTCGTTCCGGAATATGGGTTTGATAATTCCTTTCGGGAAATTTTTCTTTTTTCAATTCTTTTAACCATTCCGCGTCATCGGCAAATGGGATATCCAAGGTTGACATATTATTTAGCAACCTATGAAAGGTGACTCCCATAGAATATAGATCACTTAACGAATCTTGTGCAATTCCCTCTAACACTTCTGGAGCTAAGTGTGAGTTATAACCTACGAAACTGAACGTCTGATGTGACAATCCATAGGCCAAGCCAAAATCAGATAGCTTTGATTGCCCATTATCAGCGAAAAGAATATTGCCAGGCTTTATATCCCTGTGAAAAATACCCTGTTCATGGGCATAGTCTAAACCAAATAGGACATCAGTTATAATTTGAATCGCTTTTTGTACAGTAACGAAATTCTTTTCTAGATATGTTTGAGCACTTCCGTTTTTTAAATACTCCGTGGTAATACATGGATAGGGTTTGCCACCAATTTGATGAACATCTATTTCTTTAATATCAACGATGTGATTATGCCTGCATTTCTCTAAAATCTGGGCTTCATTAATAGCCTCAATAAAATCTTTTGGGTTCTGTACTTGAATAATTTTTATCGCTCTTTCTACATTAAGTAATGTGTCATTAGCTCGGAAAACTTTACCATAAGCTCCACCGCCAATGTATCCTACAGTTTTAAACTTACCTATGTTCATTATGGTAGTTGAATTAGGGCTATTAATGTCGTGTCTCGCATTGTCTTGTCCCAATACGGTGGATGTGTTCCAATTGTGTTATCTAAATAATCATGAAGATTCGTATGCTTTGGCTGACTAAATTTGCTAGCAACGATTGAAGAAGGGGATACATGCGATATTTGCAAACCCTTTTTTTCACACAATAAATTCAAAATGGCTTGTCCATAATACACAGAACTGACATAATTGTTAGTAACATTATTAATTGTCAGTTTATATGTTACACAATCGGGATTAACGTTATTCAACAACAAATCAAGTTGAGCTTCAAACCACGTAACAGTCCTTGGAATGTTGTAGTTTGCTGGAAGTGTAATTTTGTTTTTGCTATGAAAAACAGGAGCAGCTTTTGTCCCTGTTATGACAGAATAGTAAAAGGCGCTTGATGTAAAAGTAAATGATAGTGACGTCATGGTGGTTGGTTTTTAATGCAAGCAACAATCGGATTTATGGTAAAGTATACCGCATATTCATATCAAATTATTCCTTTCTTTTTGTTTAACACAACTCTATTCTCCCTGTATCAACCTCTCCAATCTCGCCATCAAAGCAATCTTGTCTTCGTGAAGCTCAATAATTTTTTCAAGGGGATTGATAGTAGCATTATTAATATACAAAGAATGCATTACGGCGTTATCATTATTGGTAACTGTATTCGCGATAATATTCACCGCCTGCTCCTCATCAAAATTCTGTATCGCCTCCACCGGTATCTTCAATGCAGCAGAGACTTGCTGCAGCCGCGGAGCATCAATCGTTTCTTTCTGTTCAAGGAGGAAGATCTTTTGCTGGTTCCAGTCATCACCTAATTCAACCGCCAGCGCATCCTGTTTTATGCCAAGCATCTCACGGAAGCGTTTTACGTTTCGGCCTTCTTGTACTTTGCGATCAACTTTGGTAGTATGTAGCATAGGAAAAAGTTTGGGGAAAAGGTACAGAAATTATCCTGCAATAATACAGTCAAAACACGGTAAGTTACCTACGGTAAACCGTAAAGTACAAGGTTTCTATGTAGGATACGGACCTTAGGTGACCGTGATTTGCTGCATAAACACATCCCTATGCAAACTCATACAAAAAAAAGACAGCTCACCGTGTGCAACAAAGGCTTTGAACGCCAGGGCGGCCCCTACAAATTCTTCCCCATCATCCAGCTATGCGGCAAATGGCTGCGGGATTCGGGCTTTAGGGCTGGGCATACTATAGACATTAGCTACGAGGAGGGAAGATCATCATCACGAAATCTCAGATCCAGAAGTTCGACCTGGATTCCTCCGATTGATGGATGACGGGACTACCTGTATTCGCAGCACACCAGGATCTGTGACTTACTGCAGAGGATTCAATGCTTTTTTCGCCAGGCATCTTTCTTTTGGTTTAACGGTTTCCCGTAATTATTTACACCTGCTTGCCAATAGTTTTGAGCCTGTCGCGTGCTGCGAAACTGGCAGCGACAATCTGGACAATCAAAACAAACAACCAATGACACTGACACCTATTGCAACCGGACTTCAGCCGATGTAACAAACCAACTTATGCCGACAGAAATAGTTTATTACTTTTCTTTTATTGCCTTTAACGGCGGTTGCGGTTCAAACGGGAAAAATGAAGATTATTGGCTTGCTTTAACAGACAGGCGAGTAATGTACAAAACAAAGGTTTCGGAAAACGGAAAGTCTGAGACCTTTGTAGAGAAAGACGGAGACTTACCGTTTGAAAAAATTTCTTTCATCGAAGTGTCTGAAGGACAGGGATCACAAGGTTGCGATACAAAAAAAATATTTCAATTAAGAATAAGCACATCCGGAGGTACCATTGCTATTCCGATTCCGACCAAAGAAAAAGGATACGAGATCAGGAAAATATACTCAGAGCTTAGTCATAAAGAATAATGAGACTAATAATGACACTGCTGAATTGGTTTTGTATATTTCTTATCAAGGTCTATCAAAAGACAAAAAGAAGGAAGTATTCAAAATGCCTGCACCATCCGAGTTGCTCAAACTATGGGATCATCGCCTTTAAAAAGTATGCTTTTCTAAAAGCTGCAAAAATGACAATAGAAAGGTACAGAGATTGTCATCCATTCTCAAACAGACCTTTTGTTGATAATCCCTAGAACAAAGCTATAGCAAGCCGTTTGCCTGCATTGTATCTGAAATAGTTTTAGCATTTAGAAACCGATATTGGAATTCAGCAAAATTTATTTACATCTTTTACCTGTAACAAAAGCTAAGAAAGCATATTTCTTCAACTCCAAAGTATAATAGGGGGCAACGTTCCAATTTTAAGACCAATATGAAACGAGTATAAGCCCGATTTGTCACGCTCATTCTTCAGGTCAATACAAGGCCGACAAAAGGCAACTCACCATAAAAATGCTTATTTGTCAATGAATATAAAACCGTAGACTACTTAACTGAAGTTGAAGGGAATTAAAAAGAGTACAAAAAAGATGAAAGCCTTACCAGTCAATGACTTTGTAAGGCTTTCATCTTTTAATTCCTTTTGGGATTGTTCCTGCGGACCGGACGGGCCCGTCTGTTTCTTCCTAATTATCTGACAATCAATTTAGTGCAAAAGCCTGAAATGCTAAATGCCCTTTTTTATCGCTCCTCAAACAACACCATCATACGACAATCTCACTTCACTGCAAAGATAACGAAGTAGGAAAAAAATGTTCGTTAACTGCATGAGTTTTTGTCAACAAATAATTATAAGTCTAAGATAATCAAAAATGCCTGTAACACTATTTGATAAGGCCTAACTTCCTGCCGATATCTTGGTACATCTTCGCGAGCGGCCGCAGATGAATTTCACTCGGCAGTGAATAATTTCCCAGAATCATACGGTCGAGTTCTGTATCGCTGAACTTTAAATAGCGGTAAGCTTTCAAGTATTCTCTGAATCGTTTGGAGTATTCATGCTGGGATTTTATAATGAGTTCAAGGACGTGATCAGTATGCATAGCATAGAGATCACCTAGTTTAAATACAGTGACATGATCTGTCAGGGCTGTGGATATCGAAATGCTGACACTAGTTTTATCCATTAAGGGGTTCATATAGTCTATCTTCTGTATTTTGAAATCAAACCTGAATTCTCCTGGGTCGATTAGATAAGGGTTTTTCAGATTCATGACATCTGCGTCGCTTTTCCATTTGCAATATCTCCCATTACAGGTCCCGCAACTGGGAATAAGGTTATAGTAAGACACTCCAAGGAATGGGTATCTGATTTTATCATAGAAATGATCGATTTCGGGTTTCACACTGCCTCTTTTGCCAATGACATAAGTGTAAGTTCGGTTGCAATAAGGACAAGTATCAATTTTGATATTAGAAATAAACGAAGTCTTGTCAAACCGAGGGTCGTCATAACAACCGGAAATAAAGATGTTATAAAGAATTTTGCTGGACGCATGATTTGTATTTAGGAAATTTGGGTGCCTAGATCTGAGATCGGCAATCCTTTTTTTTAGCATGCTTGGAGGACATAATACTAATTTTTCAAGACCTAAAGTTTTTGACATTGCTATAAGATATTTCTCCAGTTCAGGAGTAACCTTATAAGTATTTTTTTTGTATTTGATGGTTCCCTTGTTCAGGACTCTTTCGATTCGCTCTTCTAAAACAGGCACAACCTGCCTCGCGTGTTGCTGTGCTAGACTGATATTATTGGTAATTCCGATCATCGGGATTGTTTTTCTGGTTCAGGGTATTTATCATGGTAAAGCATATCGAGGTGTTGTTGAAGAAAAGGCTCCCCTATCAGGGCGATGATCTCCGATACTTCTTCTTTGGTCAAGGGGTTTTCCGTTTTTCTATTATGTAGGTGATTAATGACCTCCTGCATCTTATTTTTTGCGTATTCTCCTACAAGACCTGATCCAAGGAAGAAACTGTCAGCGAGTAGTTCATGAATATTAGCCCCGAAAGTTTTGTACTTCGCGTCACGGCTTACAGGCATGCCGTTGCCTTCAAGGAACAATACATTGTTCCGAGGTATGTCAGATAACAGGAAAGGCGAATGGGTAATGAAACAGAGATTGACGGCAAAAATATTATCCAACTCCATCCTACCTAGGTAATCCAAAAGATAATAAATAAATGTGCGCTGCATTTCAGGGTGAAAATATAACTCCGTTTCATCGAAAATGATATTGACATAGTTATAGCGTTTAAGGCTATTGAACTCCGCGACCGAATTGAGATTGACAAGATGATACACAAGAGAATTGATTATATATATTTTTTGGCGTTCGCCTGAACTGAGATGATTGAAATTGCTTCGGTCGCTTAGCAGTATGTCAATGGTAAAAAAAGGTGGTGGGATTAATTGAATGACCAGTGGTTTATTTTCAGTGTCGATATCTTTCCGGATTCGCTCGATAAGATCCGAGAATTTATCCAACTCGGTGGGGTGTCCTATCCTGATGCTCCGCAGCGTATCATACTTCAAGTAGTTGATCGCTTGCATCAGTTTAAAGGTTACATGGCTGGAATCTCCCTTTAACTCTTCCAGATATA
>CAZGSG010000391.1:0-5321 GCA_964528095.1 uncultured Terrimonas sp. | reverse complement strand
GATTTTCCAATAATATTTTCAAAGAGTAGGGTAATTTTTTGATTTGCGGGAATTTTTTTTCTAATTCGGGAAGACTGTAAAATGCAAATTTTTTGCCATCGACGGATAACTCGCGGCGTGTTTGGAAGGTGTCTTTCATGGGGACCTCAGTGAAGTTGAATTTGAATGACGCTATATTAGTACGTAATGATAAAATCTGCAAACTCTTCGATCACCAACAGGATAAAAGGCGGGTATTGGTGGCCCTTTTGCGGATTCAATTTCCGCTTAATGAATTTCTCATTATACTCCTTGATATTCCGCGCGCCTGCTTCTTTCAACAGGTCATAGCGGTTATCCATCTCTATACAAAGCGCATTTAATGTATGCACCACTTTTTTTGTATCGGTAATGATCGCATCTTCTTCACCCGGCAGTTTGGCCAGAAAGTGTTTTTCTATATGCCGGTATACGCTGAGCTCCACTTTTTTTGGATCGATCAGTACAAACTTCATCTGCGATGGATGCTTTTTATATAAAAGCGATACCAGTATGGCATTAAGCCCAACTGATTTACCCTGGCCGGTAGCACCGGCCATTAACAAGTGGGGCATGCTTGCCAGGTCCACGATATAGTTATCATTATCGATCTTCTTGCCGATGGCAATAGGGAGGCTGAACTGGTTATGCTGGAATTTATCGGAAGCCAGCAGGGTCTTCATACTCACTACTGTTTTCTTTACATTGGGAACTTCAATGCCTATCGTCCCCTTGCCTGGTATGGGAGCAATGATCCGGATGCCCAATGCCGCAAGACTCAGCGCAATATCATCTTCCAGGTTTTTGATCCTTGAAATACGGACACCCGCAGCAGGCACGATCTCATACAGTGTAACTGTTGGCCCTACTGTAGCGCTGATCTTCTGGATCTCGATGGAATAGTTTTTTAGTGTTGCAATGATCTGGTTTTTGTTATTCTCCAGTTCATTGGCATCCTGTACGATCTTTTCGCTGCCATGTGTTTCAAGCAGGTTGAGTGATGGATATTTGTAATCACGCAGATCAAGGGTAGGTTCATATGGCGGCAGGTTCTCCACCGCTTTTACCGCGTCCGTTTCTTCTTCTTCATCTATTTTGTCCGGCACCGATTTTATTTCCAACGGCAGGTCTTCCAGCATGGATCTCTCTACCCTTGTGTTCTTTTTCGGAACAAAAGGAACGGGTTCTTCTTCTTTTTCCAGTTCGTCCTCATGCGTATGCAGAATATCGCTGATGATCTCTTTCTCGATCATTGGCTCGGAGCTTTCTATCGGTTCATCTTTTATATTGAGTTCAAACTGGTGAACAGGTTCTTCTTCCTGGATCTTTTCCGTCATCTTGCCAATATTTTTCTTTGGCACCGTGATGATCAGCTTTTCCCCATCTTCCTCTTCTTCGGGCCCTGTTAGGTCTTCCTCCTTATCTTCCTCTACCGGTGCAAGGGTTCCTTTTTTCTGGGGAAGATTAAAGGCGGGGTTAAACTGCCAGATAAAATAAGCCAGTGCAAGTACCAATAAGATAGCTGCTGTTCCAAAACTCCCAAATGTTGATTTCATCCAGTCGCTGATCATATTTCCAACTTCTCCGCCAACATTAAGGTCACCGATCCCGCCTCCTAAAATAAAGGCCAGTGACGCGGATAATACGAGCAGTCCTACTGTAACATATTTGAGGTTTCTCCAAATGGAAAAAACCTTCCGGTTGAACAAGAGATTAACGCCTACCACAAAAAAGAAGGTACAGATAAGCAGGGATGCTATCCCAAACAGCTTGTAAATAAAAAAATGCGAGATGAATGCACCAAGCTTGCCCAATAAATTAGAAACGTTCTTACCATCCGATAAATCAGACATTCCTCCGTTAGGGGATATAAAGAATGACTGATCTTCTTTCCAGGTAAAAAAGTAGGAAAGAAATGAAATAAGCAGGAAGGTGGCCACCAATAAAGAAACGGCACCTGTGATCTTCCAGGTCCGTTCATCGCGGGCAAGCGCCTTCAGGTCAATCTTCATCTCTTTTTCCTGCTTCCACCCCTGGGCTGCTGCTTTTTTAGAATTCCCCTTCGTCTTAGCTGTCGTCTTTTTCACCTTTTTGGCCATGGCGGCAAAGATAGGATAGTTTAATTTTTTTTTATAAGGAAGACAGGAAAGCCAGCAGGGCATGGATTTCACGTGGCAATAGATCATTTGAAGGGTTATTCCTGCCAACAGGAAGGCTTTTAACAGACCCTGCCGGATCTACTATATAAAACAAATTGTATACAATTCGCTTTTGTATATGAAACAGGTTTTTTTAAATACCAGGTATTGCCTGCTCTCAAAAGAAAACTACCTGAAAGTGGTATATTCCTGATTATAAAAAGAAAAAGGTAAGCACTACATTTGACAGATTCTTTCAACCACCGATCATGAACAGGCTCCGCTACCTGACACTAATGTTGTTTTTTACATTGTTCGCCTTATTCGTACAGGCGCAGGAGAATCCAGTTCAACAATATACCGATATCAGCAAGATCCCGCTCAGCAGGAGCATCGGCAATGTTACCGGTACCTTTATCGCTTCGGATGCTTCTTTAACAGAACAATACCCTCGTCTCCAATTCGGTAAGGCCGCCATTAAAGGTCTTATCAAAAATGAGCATGTGACCGATAAAGGAGTGATCCGGTTTACTGTTTCCAATACATCCGACAGTACGAGGTCGGCCTGGTTCTTCCCGGGTTTTTATTACTGGCATATCCAGCTTTACCAGGATGTAAATGGCGTATTGAAGTTATTGCCTTCTGTTTTGCCTAATACCCCAGACAGCATTGGATACCGGTGCCTCATATTACCCGCACACGACTCTGCAACGATTGTAGTAGAACTTGGTTTTGCAAAGACCTATCTTAACAGGATCACTCCGCAACTGATCAGTGCAGATTTCCTGCCCCTGTTCATTGCCTGGCGGCACGGCACTACTTCCCGTATGAACCTGATCACGTACATTTTTTGCGGGTTGTTATTGATGATGATCCTTTATTCGATGGCCGTTTTTTTCCAGGGAGCTAACAGGGAGTTTCTCTATTATTCCGCGTATGCATTTTTCCTGGGTCTTATGTTATTCCTGAAAACGATCTATACATTTCATTCTTCCTGGTTCTGTCTTTTCCAGGAAGAATATCTTGATTTTATCATGCAGAATACCGGTATCGCATTCTATATGATATTCATGCAGAAATACCTGGTCACAAAAGTAAACCACCCGGCCTTGCATAAATTATATATCGCCGGTGTTGGGTTGCTTATTCTTTCTTCCCTGGGCTATACTTATTTTCATTTTTTCAGTAATAATTTTACCTGCGAAAATCTTATTGAGAATATTACGAAGATCTTATTGTTATCATGGGTCGCTGCATTTCTTATATACAGTATCCGTTCCTGGAAAGACAAGATGCTTCGCTACCTGTTCTGGGGTAATCTTTGTTTGTTCTTTTTTTCCATGTTATCGCTTTTGTTAACGCTCGACGTAAGTTTTGCGCAGCAATTACCTGGTTTACTGGGTTCTTCGCTGTTGCACTACGAGATCGGGTTATTTCTTGAACTGGTTTTTTTCCTGGCAGCACTGAATCATAAAAACAGGAAACAACTGATCTCCCAAGCGCTCGAAAGAGAACGTCTGAAAGCAGATAACCAGATGAAGGAATATGAAAAAGAACTGGCGGTGTATAAGGCCCAGCAACAGGAGCGCGAACGCATATCCGCCGATATGCATGATGAACTCGGTGCTGGCATGACCGCTATCCGGCTGATGAGCGAGATAGCGAGAAATAAAATGAAAGAGAACACCCCTGTTGAAGTGGACAAAATCTCACAGTCTGCAGACGAGGTATTGAATAAGATGAATGCGATCATCTGGAGTATGAACAGCGGCAATGATACCGTTGATAATCTTGTTTCTTATATCCGTTCCTACGCGTTGGAGTATTTTGAAAATACGCCTATCAATTGCAGGGTCTTTACGCCTGAAGATATTCCACCCACCGAACTGTCAGGAGATAAACGAAGAAATATTTTTCTCTGCGTAAAGGAGACATTGAATAACGCGTTAAAACATTCAAAAGCCACTGAAATAGGTATCGATTTCAAAATCGACAAGGAACTGATTATCCGTATAACCGATAATGGTGTAGGCGCTGATATGCAGAGCATGCGGCAGTTTGGCAATGGACTTAAAAATATCACCAAAAGAATGCAAAGTATTGGCGGCAGCTATACGATGGAGAATATCAATGGCACAGTGACCACGCTCAGTCTCCCACTCTGATCATTTTTTAGAGAGTATTCCGCTGGCAAGTAATAACCAGCCCAGTATAAAAAACAATCCTCCAAAAGGTGTAATGATCCCAATGCTCTCCATTCCTACTTTATCAGTAGCCCGCATGGCAGTAAGAAGATAAAGTGATCCACTGAAGAGTATGATGCCAGCAATAAAAGACATGCCAGCCCATTTCAATTTTTTACCAGGAAACTTTTCGAAAATAATTCCTGTCAGTAGCAATGCAAGCGCATGGTATACCTGGTACTGTACACCGGTTTGAAAACTGCTTACTGTTTCCGGTGGCACGATCTGTTTTAAACCATGCGCCCCAAATGCACCCAGCGCGACAGCAAGGGCGCCGAGCAATGCGCCTGTTGCTAAATATGTTTTATGCATGAAATATTTTTTCAATCAAAAAATTAGATAAGCTATTCATTAAATTTTGGGGGATAGTATGTTTGTTTCGGAAACTGAATTTGTCGTGAGATATGCAGAAACAGATCAGATGGGCATAGTTCATCATTCGAATTATGCGGTATGGTTCGAAGCCGGAAGAACTGATTTTATAAGAAAAATGGGACTCCCATATTCAAAAATCGAAGAAAGCGGAATTCTATTGCCACTCATTGAATTAAGATGCGGCTTTAAAGGATTTGCCAAATACGAAGACCAAATAATCGTAAAGACAACCCTGAAAGAACACACCGGACTTAGATTAACTTTTGGTTATGAAGTTTATAAGCTTGGGTTTGAAGGCTTGATAACGGATGGTGAAACCTACCATGTATGGACTAATAAAGATATGAAACCGATTAATATAAAAAAAGCACGTCCTGAAATATTTGATCTAATCTCAAGCTCATTTAAAAAATAATTGTGAACACATTGCAGTAAAATATGAAGATGTGATAAACTGGATAAAAATGAATGCTTTAGGTGGTGGAGCGGTGAACGTCCCGAACATTCTCACAGCAATAAGAATAGCATTAATTCCGGTTTTCGCTTA
>CAZGSG010000390.1:0-5322 GCA_964528095.1 uncultured Terrimonas sp. | reverse complement strand
GCATTGTATTGCTGATTGCAAGTGGTCGTTGTGTATTCTCGCCGGTGCGGCTATTTTCAACCAGGATATAAAATAATATCCAGGCGCCTACACTTAATACGAACTGCATGATCAGGGGTGATGACTGGCGGAAAATAAGCCCGGAAAGTTGTTTATTGAATTTTAACTGAACAAACAGGGAAAAACGCGCATGAAATTTTTTATAAAAGATAATGCCAAATACAATGATCATTCCCGTCGCTTCCGCAATCACCGAAGCAACAGCCGCCCCGTTAAATCCCATTTTAGGAAATCCCCAATGACCATTGATCAATACATAGTCCAGCAATATGTTGAGCCCGGCTTCTATTGCAAAACCGTATTTCATATAGCGGCTGTTATTGGTCCCGACAAGTAAGGCATTGCCCATTTGAAATAAATAGAGAAAGGGCAGGCCCATGATCCGGATCTTCAGAAATTCGGTGGACTCCTGTTGCACGGCCGGGATTTTCAGTACGCTGGATAAAAACCAGGGAGATGCCAGGAAAGTGATACCTATTCCGATAATGGCCAATAACAGGGCGATCCAGATCGACTGGGAAAACATCCTCCCGATCTCCAGTGGCCTGTTTTCGCCGGCACGGCGGGCCATAAGGCTTTGCAAGCCACTATTGAGTCCGTTTCCTACTAATGCAAATACAAGGTAATAAACACCCGTAATGCCTGCCGCGCCCAGTTCTGTTTCACCTAAATGACTCAAAAAAACAGTATTGGCCACAAAATTGATCTGGGGCACCAATAAAGCCAGCGTAATGGGCAAAGCGATCTTTAACACCTGTTTATTAGATATTTCAACCAGAAGATCACTATTTGGAATATTGTTTGCCATGAATGGGCCGCAAACTTACGGAAAAGCAAGGGACGGGTTTTTAGTTCATTGCTCTAAGTTCTTAGTTCAGTGTTCGTAGTTCATACAAGATTGGTCGATTATAAAATGCATCGCCGGTCAATGAGCCAAAACTCCGAACCCTGGGCAGAAGAACTTGCTGTTCCACTGCGTATTTTTGCATAACATTGCACGCAATTAAAAAAGATCAGTGAAGCCAATTTTTCAAATATCAACCGATATCGGTAATCAGCAACAGGAGCCGGTTTTAGCTATTAAAACAGGAGAGAAACATTTGGGTTTTGCCATTTGCAGTACCACGACGAATCAATTATATAACCTGTCTTTTTATACAGCGGAAGATATGGATGAAGCGGCTGTTTCAGGCATTCTTCGTAATCACCCTGAACTGGATCAATCATTTTCCAGGGTGATCATCAGTTACGATCATCCCCAGAGTGTATTAATTCCATTCGGGCAGTATAAAGAAAAAGATGCAGCGCTCATGCTGCAGAAAATGTATGGAGTGAACGGATCGTCCGCAATAATGTCTGAAATGGTTGAGACCTGGCAATTACAAAATGTATTTGCAGTGCCGAAGGGTGTACACCGTATTCTTGCAGAGCGTTTCAGCCCGGGGTCATACCAGCATGCTTACTCAATTGGTATAAGGGCGGTTGATCTTGCCCAGGCAAAAGATTCGATGACGATCGATTTTCGCACCGATGAATTTTCGCTTATTCTTATCAGCGAAAACAAATTATTGCTGGCACAAACATATTTATACGCCAATCCCGCAGATGTTATCTATACGTTGCTGAATGCCTGCCGGCAATATTCGATCGCGCAGGAAGAAGTAAGACTTAATTTATCAGGGCTGATCGAAAAAGATTCTGCGCTATACAGGGATATCTACCAGTATTTTCTTGATGTCCATTTTACCACTGCATCCTGGGATGCGCCGGCAATAGAAGGACAGGAGTATCCTTCGCATTTCTTTTCTTCACTTAATCAAATAGCCCTATGCGTATCATAGGTGGTGAACATGGGGGGCGGAAATTCAATCCTCCCACAAACATGCCTTACACAAGGCCAACCACGGATATAGCCAAGGAAGGTTTATTCAATGTCATACAACATAAACTGGATATTGAAGAGTTGAGTACACTTGATCTTTTCGGCGGTACAGGAAATATCAGTTATGAACTTGCATCAAGGGGCGCTAAAGATCTGACTACTGTAGAAAAAGATGCAACGATGTACGAGTTTATAAAAAAAACAGCAGCAACCTTACGTATAGAAAACCTGAAAGTGATAAAGATGGACGTATTCAGGTATATCAATCAATGTACAGAGCAATTTGATTTTATTTTTGCAGGACCACCTTATGCGCTTACAACGATCGATGAGTTGCCAAAACTGGTTGTTGCAAAAGAACTATTGAAACCCGGGGGCTGGTTTGTGCTGGAACATACTCCGAGGAACGAGTATAAAAAATTTCCGTTGTACAAAATGGAAAAAAATTATGGCACGACCATCTTTTCAATCTTTGTGAATGAACAGCCTGCCGTGCCGCCGGCAAAATTATAGTACATCATGCTAAAGAAAGAAGCAAGAAAAGTATATCGCGAAAAAAGAATGGCTTTGTCTGTACAGGAACGGATCAAACTGGATGACCTTTTACTGATCCAGTTTCAGACAGCTCCTTTACCGTTTATATCTTCTTTACTTTCTTACTGGCCTATTGAGGAAAATAATGAACCAGATACACATCCCCTTACGGAGTTCCTGAAGTTTCGAAATCCGGAACTCAGGGTATGTTATCCCGTATCGGATTTTGAAACAGGTTTAATGAAGGCCATCATTACCGATATCGACACACCATTTACCAAACATGCATTGAATATCTATGAACCGGGCAGCGGTGATATAATCGATCCGAGGCAGCTTGACCTGGTATTTGTGCCCCTGCTTGCAGTTGACCGGCAAGGTTACCGGGTGGGCTATGGTAAAGGATTTTATGATAAATACCTGTCAGGATGCGCCGATGATTGTATCAAGATCGCTTTCAGCTATTTTGAACCGGTGGATAACATCGAGGACCGGCATGAATTTGATGTACCTTTAGACCTTTGTATCACACCGTATAACGTGTATGTTTTCTAACTTATTTCTCAAGTCTTTTCGCATTCTCCTATTGCCATTTGCAATACTGTACTGGCTTATTATCAGCGTCCGTAATTTTCTTTTTGATAAAAAGATATTCCCTTCTACTTCTTTTGCATTGCCGGTCATTTGTATTGGCAATTTATCAGTAGGAGGTACGGGAAAGTCGCCAATGGTGGAATACCTGCTGCGATTATTAAAAGATCATTTCCAGGTAGCTACATTGAGCCGCGGATATAAAAGAAAAACAAGAGGCTATGCGTTGGCAAATGAAACGACCACTGCATTGGAAATAGGGGATGAGCCCATGCAGTTTCACCTTAAATTTCCAGAGATCCCTGTTGCTGTTGGTGAAGAACGGATAGAAGCCATTCCCCAGTTATTGCATGACAGGCCTGGCACGCAGGCCATTATCCTGGATGATGCTTTCCAGCATCGTACGATTAAAGCAGGCCTGAATATCATACTGACGGAATATGGCAATCTGTTCACCCGTGATTTTTATTTACCTACGGGGGATCTTCGTGATATAAAATCCAGCTATAAAAGAGCAGACATCATCGTGGTCACCAAATGTGACGCGGGTATTTCAGAAAAGGAGAAAAAGGAGATTACCAGGGAAATAAATCCATTGGCAGGGCAGGCTGTTTTTTTTACAAGTATCGAGTATGGGCAACTATATCATCTTTCCAGCCGTCAGGGTCTTGACCTGACGGAGGATACGGAAGTATTGCTTGTATCGGGTATCGCCAATCCAAAGCCGCTGAAGGCATTACTGGAAGAACATTGTAAAACGTACCATCTGATGCAGTACTCGGATCACCATATTTTTACTATTGATGACCTGAAAGATATCCGGAAAAAATTCAACTCTCTCAGTTCTGCCAATAAGATCATTCTTACCACCGAAAAAGATGCGGTGCGCCTGATGAAATTCAACCGGGAGCTGGACGATCTTCCTTTGTACGTGATCCCGGTCAGGCACCAGTTTTTATTTGAGGAAGGTGATCAATTCAATCAACTTGTTATTAACTTCATCCGGCACTTTAAGCAGCCCGGTTAAAAAATATTTATGGGAAGAAAAAACGATTCAAAAAAGAAAAATAAAGGTGGCGCTACAGATGGCAAAACCTTCAAAGGTGTATTGGATATAACAAGGTCGGGAATGGGATTTGTGATCGTTCCGACCATGGACACCGATATTAGGATCCGGCCGAATGATTTTAGTACGGCCATGCATGGTGTTAGTGTGATCGTAAGAGTAAAAAGCAGTGGCGGCCGGCGTATGCAGGGTGAAGTAATAGAAGTGCTGGACAGGAAACGGAAAGAATTTATCGGCCAGTTACAACTTACAGAGAATTTCGGCTTTTTTGTGGCGGAATCTGACAAACCGATGCCTGACTTTTTTATACCCCTGTCTGCCATCAACCAGGCAAAGGACAGGGACAGGGTGGTGGCAAGACTGGTAAAATGGGATAAAGGCGATAAAAGACCCGTAGGCGAGATCGTAAGCATACTGGATGCAGAGAATAGTAATGATGCGGCAATGAAAGAGATATTGCTGGAAAATGGATTTGCGCTTGAGTTTCCTGATGATGCGCTGGAAGTAGCGGCAAGAATACCGGATACCATTTCCGAAGAGGAAATAAAAAAACGAAAAGATGTACGGGATATTCTCACATTCACCATAGATCCTGCAGATGCAAAAGATTTTGACGATGCCATTTCATTCAGGGTATTGAAAGCGGGTCTTTATGAAATTGGTGTACACATTGCGGATGTGAGTCATTATGTAGAACCGGATAATGCACTTGATAAGTTCGCTTACCAGAAAGCAACATCGGTGTACCTGCCTGACCGGGTGAATCCAATGTTGCCGGAACATATATCGAATGTGCTTTGCTCGCTACGCCCCAAAGAAGATAAACTTACTTTTTCGGCTATTTTCCAGATAAATGCAAAAGCCGAAGTAAAACAGCACTGGCTGGGTAAAACAGTTATACATTCCGACCACCGGTTCACCTACGAAGATGCCCAGTCGATCATAGAAACAAAAACAGGTGATTATTCGGAAGAGATGCTGGTACTGAATGACCTGGCACAAAAGATGCGCAAGAAACGCTTTAACAAAGGCGCCATTAATTTTTCCTCTACAGAGGTTCGTTTCAAACTGGATGAAAAGGGTGACCCGATAGGGATTGTGATCAAAGAAAGTAAAGAGTCTCACCAGTTGATAGAAGAGTTCATGCTGCTGGCTAACAGGTATGTTGCGGAAGATGTATCTAAAATAA
>CAZGSG010000389.1:0-5336 GCA_964528095.1 uncultured Terrimonas sp. | reverse complement strand
AGCTGCCGTTCACTGGTGATGCTAATTTTAGGGTGTTTTGAAGAAGTTAACTTTACTTCTGCTCCCAGTGTATCAAAGATAAAATCCTTGTCTGCAAAGTCCGGTCCGGTCCATGCTTCGAGAACGTCTGTTGCTTTTTTCTGGTTATCGAGAAGCCAGTTAATAAAAATCAATTCTCCGGAAAGGCCTTTTTGCTGCTCGATACTTAATCCGTTAAAGTTGATCTTGTCAAACAGCTTTTTCCATTTTGTAACTACATCAAATGTTCTGGAGAGCGCCTGGCCTTCTGTCAAACTTTCAGCAATATCATCCAGTATATTCTGAATAAACAATGAAAAAATATCCTTTAGTTCATTATCCAGCAGATAGAAATTCAGTTCTATCGTATTTTCGAGATCAATAGGGAAAATCTCTACTCCCTTAAAGCGGTAGTTTTTCAGGTCTGGTATTATCACGTCTTTGGAAACGGACATAATATACAGTTTCTGTCCGGTAATACTGTTGGTAGCAGCAAAGCAATTCAGGCCTGGAATGTCAATTTTAGTCCTGATAATAATGTCGCCGGCTGGTATCTGATTTTCCCATATTGATTTAATATCTGCCATAGACTATTCATTTTCATTATTATCATCGTCTTCCATTACTTCCTCATCAAATCCATTATTTATAGATGCGGTATATGATACCTTTACTTCGTCATTTATTTCAGGAAAGTGAAGACTATATCCAATTACGGGAATGCCATTTTTAAGACCTGGTGTGGCCCGCTCATCCAGCGCATAAATCAATAAAAGCCCCTTTTTTTCCAATGCCCTTTGCTTCTTAATGGCATCATTTGTTGTGAAGCCATTTTCCGATAAATCAACCTGTCTGTCTTTTGTGTCATCAATCTGATTCTTGGCTATCAGGTAATATTCACTGCCCCTTGTGCTTTTGGGCTGATTACGGATGTTACAGCCAAGGTTGATTGTTTCTCCCTTATAGATTAAGTCATAAGTCATTACCGGCTCATTAGCCTTTCTCTCCTTTAGAAGAGTATTACCTTCGTAATCAATAAATACCTTTTCGTCAGTGTTAGCAACAATGCAGATACTCCATTCATTGATTTTGTTACTCGTGGATTGAACCCTGATATACTCACTGAGCGTGGCATTTTTAATACTTGGCTGATCGATCCTGAATGCATCTATGAAATCACATATTGAATCGATGTTCTGACCGGGGTAAAACAGGTATTTGATTTTATTCTTCGTCTGTTTCCGGTTGCTATTTTCAGGAAATCCAATAGCTTCAATCAGATTGTTTAGTGCTTTAAAGTTGTTCTTAATTGCATTTTCAGACTTTGGTAACTGGTAGGTTTGAGGATTGGTTCCGGAAAAGGAGATCACAATGTTTTCTGTAAAATTCAGTTTAGCAAGACTGGTTATGGTTAGCAAACCGTGATGGTTCCTGACTTTGAGCCTAAAGTCTTTAGGACGGCAAAGGGCAACAGTCATTTCATCGAAATCATTGCGCATTTCCTCTGTTGCCATGGTTATATGGTTAAACCACTCAAAAATCTGTGCTGTTGTAAATAGTCTGCACAAATCAACATACCCGGGACGGTAACCAAACCAGCGCCCCATCTGCATCAGGGAATCATACATTCTGGTTGTGCGGATATAATAACTAACAGACAATCCTTCCAGCGTAATTCCTCTTGACAGCCTGCTTCCTCCTATAGCAATCACAGACATACCATTTTCATACAGCTTATAATCTATCTCTTCAATATTGTGGTATTCCAGATTGGTGGTGGAACGGGTGCCGTGTACAGCGCGTACTTCTATTTTGGATGCAGCTTTTTTCAATTCTTTGCTCACTTCTTCCCATGAATGTGCTTTTATCCGGACATCTTTATAATCCAGGTTTTCCAGCACATTTACAGTAGCAGGAAGAAAATCATTTTCATACAGCTCTTTAAGTTCCTGCAGCATCAAGGCATCTTCACCAAGAATGGCATTTTGATAAACCCTGGTTTTTTCATTTACGAGATATGCTACTCTGTCAATCCATTTTACCAGTAAGGCAACGTGAATCAGCATAGAGTTGTGCTTGTTTTCGTGCCCCCGGATTCTACGGACAGCGCAGGTCAATATGAAGGATTTAATGGCACGTTCCAGGCTGGGAGGGAGAAATTCGGGTAAAATTCCCTTATTGTTTAAGTTTATTTTTTTGAAAAATGGTGGGTCATAATCGTCAATCTCCCTGAAAATATCCAATGGCTCCCTGGTGATTTCCGATAATGGATTTTCATGTCCAAAGATTTTGGCCGCACCGATGTAATTAGCCGGAGCTTTAATATTGATAATAAAATCTCTGGGGAATAAGTCTTCTCCGATCTTATAATTCTTTCCTTTAATAATGTCGGTCAGGTTTTCATTAAAATCCTGTGATATGAATAAATTGGCATACGGTGTAGCTGTGTAGCCAATGAATGTATTCTGGTTGAAAATATTCAGTAGTGTTCGAATTAAACGATTGATCGTTTTTATTTCGTTTATGTCGTTTGATGCATTTACTGATGCGGAATCTGCTTCATCGTCAATTATCAGTGCAGGTACGTCGAACAATTTGGGGCTTCCGTCCACAATCCTGACGTTTTCATTTTTGGAAAACCAGTCGATCAGATTTTCCAGGATACTTTTGTTTTTCTTGATTACAAAAACAACCGGGTTTTTCCCTATCGGAATATTTAATCTGTTGGCAACTGACTGACTGAAGTCACCTTCATCACCACTCTTGTAATAGGATGAAGTCAGAGAATATATATCGGTATTGACTTTATATTTTCCTGCTCCGATAATCTTGTTTTCACCTTTGTTATTAATAAATGCAGAACTGCTTCTGCCAATATAACCTGAATCAATTCTTTCCTGGGTCTGTCTTCTCAATGAACTGATGGTGCCTGCAATTACAATAATTACCTTGTAACCGGCATCAGTAGCCTTATTGATCAAGCCTACATAATTGGAGGTTTTGCCAGACTGAACGTGACCTACTACCATACCACGCCTGTCCCAGGATCCGGGCTTTTTAGGATTGACACATTTATCCAGTATTTTGTCGGTAAAGTCATCCAGGTCATTAACAGGAAATGATGGATCATTTTCTGCTGTATACAGTTTATACCTGTTCCACAATTCAAAGTTGATGCTGGCTTTCTCTTCATTCAGCCAGGGTTCAACCTCTTCTGACAGAATGGTTATTTCTCCTTTGCCAACACTGAAATCCGCACGTAAGATC
The DNA here is from genome assembly GCA_964528095.1 of uncultured Terrimonas sp. GTDB lineage: Bacteria > Bacteroidota > Bacteroidia > Chitinophagales > Chitinophagaceae > CAZGSG01. The sequence continues at coordinate 2,051 of CAZGSG010000389.1, read as the reverse complement.
TCGAATAATTCTCTTTCATCAAACTGCTGCCCCTCTATGATATTTATCGCGGATGTTTTTGCAATAACACTCATTATGACCTCATCTGTAATGTTGCCTTTCTCGTGTGACAATAAGGTATGGGCTATTGCTTTTGCTGTTTGTAATAAGCTGCTCATTTGAGATATTGATTTATCAGGGGAAACAAATTGAATGGGGCTGCATTCATGATCTGTTGTTGTGAGAGTGAACCGGGTATTCCATGTGATACATGTATTTTATGGAGCTCAACAGCCAGATTGATTAATTCATCTGGTGGCTGTTGTATTTGTTTTTCAAGCTCATGGAAACCCGGGTTATCATTCTGATTGCTTAAGATCAGTTCTATCGGCACATTTTCTTCAATCAGTTTTAGGACTTTGTTTGTCAATATACTCTTTTCATCCAATAATGCATTGATAACAGGATGTTTTCTGTTTATCTTGTATCTTTTAATCCCTTCTCTTGTTATTTCGTCTTTCCACAATGGTTCGTGGGTGATATTTGGGGTATCAGTGAGTGTTTTCTGCCCCCGCCAGTTATAGATTTTAGCTGACTTTGATATGGCTATTCTGGCTATACGGGAAAGTTCTTTTCTTATTTCAATGGGTGGGGTAGCGGTTGATTTTTTGATATCGAGATTCCAGTTAAAATCACTTGCGTTGGAGATGTTGATGGCTACCCGCGCCAGTTTGGAGTAATCTCTTTTCTTTTCCAGACCAAGCCAGTCTCCTGCAACCAGTAATCTGTCGCCACGGTAAATGTAAAACCCCTGTTGCTGAAACCAGCCAAGCGCACCACCGGATTTTTCATAGGCTGCTTTCCCGGTTTCAGACATGTGCGGTAAAATAAAATATGTGATTTCTACATTACCGAATTTTTCAGGCAGGCCCATTTCTGGTTTTGGGGTAAGGTTTAGCAGGAAAGGATTGAATGGCTCGATTTTCTCATTCTGAAAGAAAATCTTAAGCCGCTTATTTTCAATAAATTTGTGAAATACCAAACTGAGGTGCTGGCTCACGGTCTGCATTTCCTGATAGAAAGCATTCTTTACACTTTCGTTTTCTTTATTTGCATCACCGACTATTCTGTCCAGTTTTTCCCATAGAACGATCGTGCCTGATGCTTGATCTTTGATTTTCTCAGGAAAGGAATCATCGGAAACAAAATCCAATAACTGCCATTCTCTTTCAACATTTATGTAATCAATATCCCAGCATCTTTTAATAACTGCCTCGCCTGACCGCTTTGTAATGCAGGTAAGCCGTTTACATTGTGAAAAGGATGCAGTTTTCAATCCCAGGCCAAAGCGTCCCAGGTCTTTTTCATCTCTTGCATCTTCAGGGTCTTTACTACCGGGTGTCATGGCAATAACGAGTTCATCCTTGTTCATGCCGCTTCCATTATCTCTTACCGAAATGAACGAGAATTGCCCATCCCATTTAAAATCGATGCATACCTCATCAGCTTCAGCAGATATAGAATTGTCAACAATGTCTGCTATTGCAGTTGACAGATTGTAACCAAAACTGCGATAAGAATTAATGGTAGACTTCGGACTGGGAATTACTTTCTCTGCTTTGTATTGCTTCATGAGTGTGAGTTATACTAAGGTGCCGTGGTCAGAACAGGTCTCAGAACTCTTGCAATCTCATAAGCCATCAATGGCGGCACTGCATTCCCAATCTGTTTAAATGCTGCCGTTCTGTTGCCTTTTTCTTTTACACCTTCGAAATAATAGTTGTCGGGGAATGATTGAAGCCGTGCAGCTTCACGGATGGTTAATGAGCGGTTTTGTTCAATATCGGGATGTATGTAATAATGCCCATCTTTTGCTATATGTGCAACAACCGTCTGTGAGTATGGGCTATCACCCGCAACCACTTTGAATCGATCTGTAAACGATTTTCTGTTCTTATGGGTCTTTAATCTTTCAGGAAGTGAATTGTAGTCAAGCCGCTCTTTGTTATTGTTCCATTTGTCAACTGCGATTCTATAAATGGCCTGATCTTGTCTTGTATGGGGCCGGGCTA
>CAZGSG010000388.1:0-5355 GCA_964528095.1 uncultured Terrimonas sp. | reverse complement strand
CTATCTCTGCCTTGGCATCAATGGAGGGCGTAGAAGCTCAATTGCAGTCACACGTTAATATAGGTAAAAATACGGGCATCTCTGAAAGTCAGCTTGTTGAACTGGCCGCTATAATTGAAACATCAATTAACGTCACGCGAGCCAATACTGTCCGAAAAATTTTAAATAAACCACTTAAACCTGTTGTTTCACCGGAGATGATGGTGCGAGTTTCCGAAATAGAGATTATTCCTGAATTTTTGAATGAATATAAGGCTATCCTTACAGAAGAAGCCTCAGCTTCGATAGAAAAAGAACCTGGGGTTATATGCATCTTCCCGATGTATCAGCAGCAAAACCCTACACAGGTTAGGGTCGTAGAGATTTATGCCAATCAGGGTGCCTATCAAAAGCATTTGCAAACACCGCATTTTAAACATTACAAAACCACTACTTTGAAAATGGTAAGGGAACTGAAGTTAGTAGATATGAATGGGGTGGACAAAGCAACCATGCAGGTGATTTTTGAAAAACTTAAATAAGGTTTGCTGACTATTTTTTGCAAGGAAGGGACCAACCGGACGGAGTTTTGCCTAACGCGTTGTGGAATACACTCCCAAATAAATAATAAGACGGAATGAATACAACATGGATAAAATTCTCATCAGAAGAATTACAGCAAATCAACGAAGCGGACGATCTTAAGATATCGCCTTTTCGTGCCGACGGAAAGACTTACGGTACACCAACATGGATATGGGCAGTGGTGGTAGAGGGAGATTTGTATGTACGACCCTACAACGGTAAAAGCAGTCGTTGGTATCAATCGGCAGTGCAACAAAAAGCAGGCAGAATTCATGCAGCAGGAATGGTGAAAGGCGTCCGTTTCGAAACTGTATTGGGCGAGTTAAATGATAAAATAGATGTAGCATATAAAACGAAGTATAGCGGCAATCAATATCTACCACCAATGATCAGCAAGCGCACTAAAGAAGCAACTATTAAAATCTTACCTGAAAATTAAAATCATAACAGCGATATGAACGTATCCGATTAAGTGTGTATAAAATGCTCTCTTGTAGCGTTTAGACGATTTTCAAGCTATCCAAGAAAGTTAAGAATGGTATCAAGGGTTCGATTGTGGCCCCGCTCAGTCCGCAACTCTTAAGTTTTAAAACCCGCTATAATAGCGGGTTTTGTTGTTTTAGGTTCATAATGTGGGTCCGCATGAACTTAACGCTTTCGGCAGCCGAGAAAGCACTTTCTATTAACTCTTCTGGCAAGCACATCAAGAATCTTAAGAAGATTGTGTGAGATTGTGTTGACAAGGACTGGCTCGATAAAGAGCCGTTTTGGAGATACAAGGTAAACCACACCGACCCCAAGGATCCTCACCTCCCAGCAGAAGAATTGCAACGAATTGAACAAAAAGTAATTTATATTCCGAGGGTGGCTTTGGTTAGGGATATATTCCTGTCAGTTGTTATTCTGGATTTGGCTACGCAGATGTGTCTACATTGAAAAGGGAGCATATTAAAGTCGGAGTCAATGGTAATCGGTGGTTGATTAAACCAAGGCAGAAAACCGGTATTACTGAAATGGTAACGATCTTTCTTAAGGTTGAAAGCATTCTGAGGAAGTATGAAGGCTATTCAAAATGTGAAAAACCAGGAATTTTACTTCCTGTTCCCTCCAGCCAAAAGGTAAATGCTTATCTGAAAGAACCAGGTGATCTGTGTGCCATTCCACAAGATGAACCTTTTTAGTTTTCACTGGCTGTAGGGACACTGGGAGGTTTGATATGTTCTTTGCCTGTTATTGCTATTATACTTCCCGTCCTTATGTGGCGGAAGAACGCTAAATCAGCTCATCAATGACCTTCTTCAAATCCTCGATTAATTTATCAGAATATCCGTCCAGACTATAAACGATTTTTCCCGTCTTATCAATTACAAACAAAGCCGGAGACGCGGTCACATGATAACCCGCTTCAATTTTCGATCCCTGATAAACGGATCGCATGGTGATCCCTCTGTTGGTTAGAAATGCAGACAGATTGTCCCTGGCGGGGTCATCCTTTGTGTTTATACCGATAAAAACTACAGGACCATCCTTATATTTTTCATGCAAGACCTGCAGGGAAGCCATCTGTTTCTGACATGGCAGGCAGGCTTTGTACCAGAAATCCATGATCACTATTTTTCCCCGCAAACCCGAGAGATTCAATTTGGTTCCATCCAGCAAGGGTAACTCCCAATCAGGAGCCTCAGTTCCGATTGCGAGAAGGCTTGCCGGTTTATCTTCAGGAAGATCTGCATTCACTTCCCGGTTATAATTTCCCAGTGAGGATTTCAAAAAGCCCTCGGATGATGGAATGTCAAATTTTATCTCATCGATCCAATCATCAAACACCTGAACTTCCCTGGCCTTTCCCGTGCTGTCTTCGAATGTGACATAATGCCGTACAGGAAGGAATGTCTTTGCAGAAATATAATAGTATTGCCTTGACTGCATCTTTTTCTTCCCTTTTCTTGTCAAAGTCTCTACTTTGTAACACTTTTCGCCCCTGAATATTTCCTCGCCTGTTACAACCACCCGGCCAATCATGCTATCCGTATTATAATATTGCAGGCCGTCATTGAGATATTTGAAGAATGGATAAATGGTATAATTGCTTTTAAGATCGTTGAGTTTTCCCGGCGAAGTGATGACAGATGAAACTTCCAAAGTTTGGTTCCAGGGAGTCAGGGAATAATAATTTCTTCCATCAAAAAGTTGCTCGTATTTGTCATCCCGACTCGAATACAACTGGAAGCCAACCGATCTTTCGATGCTATTGTTCCTGAACCTGCACTGAGTGATGCTCTTCTTAAAGACCGTATCTTCTCCATTGACCGAACGGTAGTAGTTGTTATGCAGCGTATAGAAGCCGTTTTCAATCTTGCTGGTTGCGGAGTTCGCTAAGTCCAGCAACTGCTTTGGTCCCAATTCCTGCGCCTTACACCCGGCGCATAATATGATAAAAATTATATTGAGGGAAGCAATTCTCATGGTCAGGTTTTTGAATGATTACATTACAATTTAGCTGTTAACTTTCAAAATAACAAGAGGCTGAAACACAAAGATTGTTAGACCAAGGAACACTTTTTTCATAACGATTCCAATGGAGGTATTGATTCGTTTTTGGGATGCTATGTGATTTCTTTCATCTAATTTATGAGCAATCCGGAGTATGGAAGGGATGGCTTTGAATTCACACATGTGCTCGTAAAAGATGGTAAGAATATCTGTGTCTTCCCAGGCGTCTATATTGTACTGCGATGGAAGTCGCGTTGAAAAGCTTTCCCGATCGCTAACCCACCAGTTTTCCATGTAGAGGTTACTGAAATATTCAATGCATTTGCCACCAAGCGCCTCAGCCAAATTTTTTAAAAAAATGCCGGGGATTTGCAAACGTTTTAAACCTGCTAACCTTCAAGCCGGCCTGAGATATAGCGTGCATGATTCTAAGGGCGACATAACGCACCTTATCTTTCTTGCGGCAATAGACGTTCTATCAGCAGATGATTAGTTGGTGTTGAGAATCAGTATTTGATGGCATTTAGAAAAGTTAGAAAGTGTATTAGGGTTTCGAGTGTGAACCCACTTAGTCCGCATATTATGTCCCGGCCCACTTTAATTTCTTATAGAATGGAAGTCAAGCCGGGACTTTTGGCATGAATAAGATTCGGCGTAATTTGCTATATTGTCACTTAATATATTAAATACCGCATGATGAATATTCGTTCTTTTTTATTAACTGGTCTTATTGGCTGTTCATTTACTATTTTACTATCCTGTGGTTCACAAAAAAAGCTAACTACAGATACAAAAAAGGAATTACTCGAGATAATAGAAAAGAACTTTACCGATGCGGCTGCGCAATATAAAGTGTTGGCCAAAAATCTTCCGGCTGATAAATTTCCAAAAACTTACTTTCCGGCAACAGGTAAATATGAGTTCAGTAATTCAGGCTGGTGGTGCAGCGGGTTTTATCCCGGAACCCTTTTGTACCTGTACGAACAGACAAAAGATCCCTCGCTTTATACCGAGGCAAACCGCATCCTGAAAGTACTGGAAAAAGAAAAGCTGAATACCGGCACACATGATCTTGGTTTCATGATGTATTGCAGTTTTGGCAATGCCAACCGGATAGCCCCGAGCGCCGAGTATAAAGATATCCTGCTCACAAGTGCAAAATCGCTGAGCACCCGTTTCGATCCTATTGTGGGATGTATCAGGTCCTGGAATTCAAAACCAGAGGATTTCATTGTCATCATTGACAATATGATGAATCTTGAATTATTATTCTGGGCAACAAAAGTTACAGGAGATTCGAGTTTTTATAAAATAGCCGTCACCCATGGCAACACTACAATAAAGAACCATTTCCGGCCTGACAATAGTTCTTATCATGTTGTTAATTACAATGCCCTTACCGGCGAGGTAAAGGAAAAGAAAACTGCGCAGGGCGCGGCTAATTCATCTGCATGGGCACGCGGCCAGGTCTGGGGCCTGTATGGATACACGGAAGCATACCGCGAGACCAGGGATATCAACTATTTGGAACAGGCAAAAAAAATCGCCGGTTTTATATTAACAAACCCTAATCTTCCTGCAGACAAGGTTCCTTATTGGGATTTTAATGCGCCGGGTATTCCCGATGCATTGCGTGATGCTTCCGCGGCATCAATCATGGCTTCTGCCTTGCTAGAACTAAGCGACTATGTGGATGCAAAGACCGCGAAAGAATATATCAGCGTAACAGAGACCATTCTTCATTCATTATCTAATTCTACTTATAAAGCTGCAGCAGGTACCAATGGCGGTTTTATTATTCAACACGGTGTAGGACATATGCCAGCTAAAACAGAGGTTGATACACCGCTTACTTACGGAGATTATTATTTTGTTGAAGCGATGATCCGGTATAAACAGAAATTTAAAAAATAACCCATCATTTCAACCAATTAAGTTTCTCTTTTGAATTGGGGATTGCTCATTTTATTCGTAAAATCTGCTATCCCGCTAAAAAATGCATACTATGCATACCAGGCTGCAGGAGAATCCTTATTGCATTATACGATTATTAAAAAAATCATCGGGGAAAGGGTCTACCTTACCGGTACCGGCAACTACCGGTTACATTTACCCGTTATTAATCAAACCAGTTTGAACAGGTACTGGTTTGATTAAATATCATAGTTTAAAGAATTTTAATAGATTTGACCTTCAGCCCGGCAACAATTTGAATGTCTTCATGAAGTATTATCTGACCGCAATAGTTTCCCTGTTCTCCATTTTGGGTAATAGCCAGGTAAACAAGGATAGTTTAAT
>CAZGSG010000387.1:0-5363 GCA_964528095.1 uncultured Terrimonas sp. | reverse complement strand
GGGCGTGATGCCTGTTCCGGTGCATACAAGGAAAAGATGTTTTGCGAGGTTTTCTTCGTGTAATACAAAAACGCCTTGCGGACCTCGGATGGTCAGTTCACTCCCAACGGATATTTCATTAAATAGATAAGTAGTGCCGGCACCACCTTCGAGCAAAACAATGACCAGCTCAAAAACATTTGTCCCGTCTGGCCAGCTGGCAATCGAATAACTACGCCATCTTTTGTTCGGCTTTTCATGAATGGGTAAGTCGATGGTGACAAACTGCCCCGGTTCAAAATCAAAGGAATTAAGCTCTGGAACTTCTATCCAGTATCGACGTGTATTATACGTTTCATTTTCTATCCTGGTGACTATTCCTTTTCTCCATGGTTGAACCGGCATGCAATTAAATTTAACAGTAATATACAAAAGACTACAATAAGAAGCCAAAATTCCGGTTTCCTGCAATTTTGAGTATACGCCAATCGGGCTGTTTGGCATAGTAGTTGGCTTTTTATACTGCCGCGATTCCCCACCCCAGAGAGCGATACTCAATTGAATAATCTTGTAAATTTTTTATTATGAAAAAGAAAATAGCAGGCAGTGGCATACTGCTCACATTAATAGGCGGCTTATTCGCATTCAATACTACACAACAGACATCAATTACAGGTAAAGTTACACCTGTAGATGCAGCACAGGCAGTATGGGCAATAAGCGCAACAGATTCGGTAAAAAGTACCAATATCAGTTCCGGCAGCTTTTCCTTACAGGCAAAACCCGGTACCTATAAACTGGTTATTGATGCGAAAGAACCTTTCAAAGATGTGACTCTCGACAATCTTGAACTGAAGCAAGGACAATCCCTTGATGTAGGCGAAATCGTGTTACAACAGTAAGGGGGAGAATTCAAAATTAAAAAGTCAAAATTAAAAAATAGCGTCCTTAGGTTGGTTTTGTATTTCGAGTTGAGCATTCAAAATTCAAAACCTCTTCCTGTTATCGGACTCTATTTTTTAATTTTGACTTTTTAATTTTGAATTTATTTATTCGGTAATGATCACTTTCTTAATATACATCTTACGATCATGATGAATTTCCAGGTAATAAACACCCGCTGCTAGTTTGCCCGGATTTACCAATCGGGATAGTCTGCCAGTGAAAGCAGGCAGCTTTAACTGATAAACTTTTTGCCCGGTAGTATTAATTAATGTAATACCCAGATCGGCCTTTGTTCTTGTTTCAAGTTGAATAGTGAACTGACCTGGTGCTGGATTAGGTGAAACGATCAATGCGATTTCTGCAGGATCTACGTTGGGAACAGCTGTAGTGGTGAAAACAATCGCATTGGATTCCAGTGTACAGTTGGTCGCAGCATCGGTTACCTGCACACGATATGAGCCATTTTCTGTAGGCGTATATGTTTGCGAAGTAGCGCCGCCTATAGCAACGCCATCTTTATACCATTGATTGCCTGTTGTAGCACTGCTTGTTAGTACATTGTTCGATTGTGTAATAGTCGGAGCTGTAGCAGTAGTAGCCACTATAGCAGTTTTGGGGCTTACACATGCTGCTGTTCTCACCTTCATATCATAGAGGTAATAATAGAAATTCTGGAAATAATTGGGGTCTCCTGCCTGTGTTGCAGGGTTACCTGTTATAGAGATCACATTTGGAATGGTGAAAGGATATGGACTGCCTGTTACATTATTATTCCTGAATACACTTGCCCCAACCGCTGTAACAAAAATCACATGTGATCCAGCAGGTAAAAGCAGGTCAACATTAAATACGCCGCCCAGATCCGCGGCATCAGCAGCAGTTGCTGTCCAGTCGCCTGGCGCAGGATTCGGATTAGTGGAATAAACATCGATGGTCTTAGCCGTTAATGGCGTATAAGTATTACCTGCAGGACTGATATCTCCCACAATAATGGTAACTGTACCAGGGTTTTTTGTGAATAACCGCACATTCTCCAGTATCAGTGGTACTTGTGAAGTGTATTTCAGATAGTTACCTGCTTGTGTAGTAAGAGCCTGGTATCCGCCGCCGGGAACAGGAAATAAATTTTTAGAAGCCAGTCCCACCTTTCCTGTAAAGCCTGTTCCGAGATAATATGTTTTATCAGCAGGTATGGTAGTCGTGGTCGCACTGCTGCCAGTTGCCAATGGAGACGTAGCGGCAGAAGTATTGTACCAGAAATAATCCGCTCCCGCAATCACATTGGTAGCCCGCAAAATAGCATTGGTATTGCAGATCGCTGCAGTACCGGTTGGCCCGGCAGGATTTGCAGCAATCGTTACATCTGTAGTTAGTTTGTCGTTGTCAGCTAACTGGTCACCTGCAAGATTTGTATTAACTGCAATTGTATATGTTGATCCTGCTACCGATGTAAACGGTGTCTGGAGCGTATACGTTACCTGGTTAGCGGCTGCAACAGGACCAGGATATGTTTCATTGATCGTTGCAACAGTTGTTGCCCCTTGTTTAATAACGGCTGTAATTGGAATGCCTGTTTTATCGGTGTTACCAAAATTCCTGATCCTCACAGTTATGTATTGTTCTCCTGAGGCACAATTGGCCGGAACTGGATTTACCAGCTCCACAATACCAACGTCATTAGAAGGGGGACTGACAAATATTCTGTAATCCTGTGTTTCTCCTCTTGTATAATTACCGCAGGGAGTAACATTTGCCGCTGTATTTGTTTCCTGCATTACAATACGAAGGATCGAATATTTTCCGGGAGTTAAGCCGGCTGGTAATGTAATAGCTGCGGTATAATCTCCATTGCCATTGATCACTCCGCTTGTTGCAATGTTCTCACCCGGATCAGCGAAATCGCCATCGTTATTAGCGTCTACAAAAACCTTTACTATTTTGTCTACCGCAGTCGCATCACAACTGGCCAGGCGAATGAATAAAGGAGTTGGTTGCCCCGGCTGAAGATTTGTAATAAGGTCAGTGTAATTGTTATAGCTGGTGCAGCCGGCGATATTTTTTTTCTGTGTATTACCAATCGAAACACTGTCTATTTTAGCGCCTGCAGTATTCGTAGCGGCAGAAGCACAAAAGGCCGTTCCGCCTACACCACTTACGATAAGTGAATACGCCTGGCTTCCTCTTTCCAATGTTCCTTTGTGCGTGACCTCGATCGTATATGCTTCACCGGGGATTACATCAGTAAGTTCTACTTTTTCAACATTATCGATCGTATTATCACCTTTGGTAGCCGCAAGGGCGGGAGATGCGGGGTTCAGTATCCAGGGACGGTAAATAGTCGCCCCTTTTTTTACAACGATGTCCAGGTCATTGATCAATCTTTTGCTTGTGTTGTTTAAAGCACTGGCAAAAGGTACGGGTGTAGCCTTAGGGTCTGTCCAGCTGATGGTGGCGCTGATCGTACCATCCCCGTTTGCAATAACGGGTAATGTAAATGTGCCGCCATTAGTCAATGTATTTTCCCGAATCAATTGCGTGGTATTATTGGCAGTTATTACTGCTGCTGCTTTCCCGATATTCACCAGGCCCCAGCCATTTTGATAATCAGGACCAGGCGAAGGTCCGGCCTCGTCTGCGGTGTGGATCACCAATGCTTTTAGAGAGGCGGCTCTCATAAAAGTGCCGCTATGTAATTTTGAATAATATTCCTGCAGTAGTAATAACGATCCAGAAGTATTTGGTGCAGCCATTGATGTACCGCTGAATGCCGCATAAGCATTGTCATTGGTGCCTATACTGGATAATACATTCACGCCATCTGCTACAACATCGGGTTTGATACGACCATCATCAGTAGGTCCCCAACTGCTGAAAGCAGACATTACAACATCCTGTGCCCTTGAATACCCGCCCGGTATAGGATTAACCGCACCTACGGTAAGAATATTTTTTGCGGTAGCTTTTGTAGGGATAATATCATAGCCATCATTATTGCTGATGCCATCGGGCCTGTTGCCTGCATCGACCATATCGCCGCCCGCATTAAAACGCCAGTAAGGTGATCCCACTGCCGGGCCATTTACATTCCTGTTATTACTTGCTGCGCTGACTATAAGATAAAAAGGCGCGTTATAAGCGATGGAATCCCATAGCTGCGTATTAGAATCATAATAACCGAATTTATAATCCTCCGTGGCCCCGACCGCGCCATACCATTCCCAGTGTGAATTATTCGGGTTATTATACCAGCCTGATATTGTTCCATACGAATGATTGGATACAAGAAGGTTGGCCGCCTCATTGAGCATTTCGGACGCATCAGAGAAAAAATCATATGCGACTATTTCCTGCAAGCCAAAACTCATTCCCTTCGCAAACGGGTTTACACCTTTGGCCATCATGGTTCCGGCCACATGTGTAGAGTGGTCACTAATTCCAGAAGGATTATCTCTTTGTGCCACGCGACCGCTTAGTTCTACGTGCGTAGCGCGAAGACTGCCACCATCCCAAATGGCCAGTTTGTCTTTTACATTGCTGGAAGAACCGGAAAGATTCAACCCGGAAATACCACCCGGCCAGAGTTTATTAGTACCGATCGTTGCGGCAGCAATAATATTGTTTTGTGTAGTATAATAAAGAGGATATCCTCCTTCATCTATTCCAACCAGCGCTGCTACAACGCCATCCGCCTTCTTCATAACAAGTGGCCAGCCTTTTTGCCTGGCCAGAATCTGCAGTTGTTGAGTAAGGGTTTTCTCCTTTGCAGCCTGTTCTATGGCAGCTTTTTTCAACGATTCCCTATCCGTATTTTCCTGTGCACTAACAGGTTGACACAGGGTGGCGATAATAAAAACAGGAATTAAACGAAGTAGCAGTTGTTTCATTTAAAATAGATTATTTGGTGTAGTCAAATACGGAGAAATGGAAAAACGTTTCTAAATTACATTATTTACGGATAAAACATAAAACGCGATGCGGCCGTTTCAGGTTGCCCCACATTAATTGACAGTATTATGAGAAACTTATATATCATCCTTATCCTGATCTTTGTTACCCTTACTTCATTCACCATTTCAAATCAGGAGTTTTGCCGCCGTTCGGGTATCAGGGGCCATGTATTTCTGGTAAGTGGAAACCAGATGCCCTCCCCGGATATACCCGCGTCTTCAGGACGCGGTATTCAAACCTCCCTTTACATATATGAATTAACCAATATCAGCCAGACGGGCCGCGAGGGAGTGTCCGCTTTTTATAAAACGATCCATACGAGATTGGTGAAAGAGGTCCGCACTGACGAGAAAGGCGCTTTCAAGGTCAAACTTAAGCCCGGTTTTTATTCATTATTTGTAAAAAAAGGCGATCTCTACTACGCGAATATCTATGATGATAAAAATAATATCTATCCTATCGAAGTAAAAAAAGGCGGCTGGTCGGATGTC
>CAZGSG010000386.1:0-5375 GCA_964528095.1 uncultured Terrimonas sp. | reverse complement strand
ATTTGGTTTAACAATAAGACTCAATGAATCATATATAGCTCCTGCAGGTATCGTGGGAATGATGGCAGGTTTATCCAATTGAAAAAAAGCGGCAGCGTTTACTTTGCCCAGGTAAGGGTCCCGGTACCTGCCAAGCAGGAATGAGGTAGCGCTGCCGGTAGCAAATGAATCTGTCAATACGGTTGATAGTCTGACCTGCACAGTATCAATAAATACAACCCGGGTATAATTATTTTCCGGTACCGTTCCAAACTCTATTGTACTACGCGTGCAGGATAGTATCGAGAGCAGGATGATAAAACAAAGCAGGTGTATCCTTATTTTTTTCACAGCAGTCATATTCGATTTTTTGAATGCCGCAATTTATTCTGGTCATTCAGCGCTATTTTGTTATAGTCTATTGATCAGCTTTATAAATCTGCGAATTGGCATCCTGAGCAGATTAATTGGATTTACACAGAAATAACCGCCCACTTTCACAAAAAACCGGTTATCTATTAAAATGAACGATTAGTCTGCGTGATCGGCTTGCTTATCTATTTTAAGATAGTCTTCCGATATGCTGCGGATATTTTTATAAAAATTTATTGCAATGAGAAAAGTACATGTATGGCTGTTAGGCGGCTCTTTGGTCATGACAGCCATGATTATTTCACAAAGCTGTACAAAGAATACAGATGATGATGACGAATTAATTGGTAACTGGACAAGGGCTTCAGATTTTGATGGCAATGCCAGGAGTGAGGCCGTATCATTTACGATCGGTGATTATGCCTATATCACTACGGGTACCACCGACCGGGACCGTTTCAAAGATCTTTGGGAATTCAGTCTTGAAAAAAAATACTGGACACAAAAAGCAGATTTGCCAGGTGTTGCCAGAAACTCTGCGGCAGGTTTTAGCATTGGTAATAAAGGATACCTGGGTACGGGTTATGATGGCGCTAACCGGTTGAATGATTTTTGGGAATATGATCCTGCTACAAATAGCTGGGTACAAAAAGCCGGTTTCCCTGGTTCGGGTCGTTATGATGCTGTTGCTTTTGCAGTAAGCGGCAAAGGATATATTTCCTGCGGCTATGATGGTAATTACCTGAAAGACCTTTGGCAATATACCCCGGGTGCCAGTGCTGCTGATCCGGGAAGCTGGGTACAGAAAGCAAGTATCGACGGTACCAAACGCTCCGCTGCAGCAGCTTTTGTCGTAAATAATATTGCCTATGTTGTTTCTGGAAATAATAACGGTGAAATATTGCAGGATTTATATGCCTATGATCCGGCAGCAGATAAATGGGCAGAAAAAAGAAAAATCTATAACTATAGCGAAGATAGCTATGATGATGATTATTCAGGTATCGCCAGGCAAAACGGGGTGGTGTTTGTGATGAACAACCTGGCTTATCTCACCACAGGTGAAAACAGTTCGCAAACATCTTCTACCTGGCAATACGATCCATCTTCTGATAGCTGGTTACAAAAAACAGGCTTCGAGGGCACAGGACGTACGGGTGCGATCGCCTTTTCCCTTTCCAACAGGGGTTTTGTTCTTACCGGCAGAAGCGGTTCGCTTATTATGGACAATGGTTATGAGCTTCACCCTTCAGATGAACAGGTAGATGGCGACTAAAAAATATATTATGGTAGTCATGCTGATCGCCATCCTGCTATCAGCGCTCATTTTTTTTGTACAGGGAAAAAGAGCTGATACCTACCGGCTCGAAGCCAGGGTTTTTGAGGTTACTACTGGTTGGGGTTATGATATCCTGGTGAATGATACCTTATTCATTCGCCAGGAGTCCATCCCTTCATTGCCAGCGCAGAGGGGTTTTGAAAAAAAAGAACAGGCAGAAAGAACAGCTAGCCTGATAATTAACAAATTGAAAGCAGGACATCCCCCGACGGTCAGTACATTGGAGGTTCAAACTATTCTGCAACACCAATAAACCCAACCATGGCTGGCAAGGAAAGTATAAATGGTTTTCTACTGACGCTTTTTGGATACAAAAAAGCAACGAAAAAGCCTCCCATATTTCTTATTGTACTCATCCATATGATTGCCTGGGGGTTATTATTTCTTCTTCCTGTATTACTTTACCCGGTACGCATTAGCGATAATCTTTTTATCAAAAGCGAACTGATTGATAAAGCGGTATTGGTAGTGATCTTCTATCTGAATTATTATTTATTCATTCCCCGTTATTTTGAAAGAAGAAAATACCTGGCATATGCCGCGCTGGTCGTATTGTCGTTTGTCATCTACCTGGCACAGAATGTGGTGGTCAAGAATAATTACCTGGCATATCGTAAAAGACCACCGTTCCAGATGGTGCAATCTCTTGCCGCGGTAAAACCGGCCGATACTGTTTTTGGTGGCCAGGTAGGGGGAGATTACGCAACAGCATATGATATGCCGGCTGACGATTCTTTTTTTCATCGTACTACAGGTAACGGAACACATAAGCGTATGACGCGGGGTCATGGACGGTATATAGGTGTTACCAGCGCGATAGAGGCGGTGCCCCAGGAGATGCACGGGTACGATGAACAGATGGAAGAAGATTACCCGTCTGTATATAACATACGGGATGAGGATTCTCTATTTCATTCTACTACCGCTGCCCGCCCCTATACGGGAAGCTTTCGTGTTAAAAATCATTATCCGGACTCGAGCAATATGGTGATTGCTACTCCTGCGCTTGTTCCTATTATTGATTCTATCGCTTATGCAATGCCTACTTTTCCCGCCGGGAATATATTATTCACTTTCAGAGAGGACAAGATTTTGGGTGTGCCCAGGCCACTCCTGTTTCGTTCACTTAGTAACGCTATCAGTTCATTTGCGCTCGTATTACTGATTGGAGGATTTATCCGACTGGCCTATTCATTTGTGCGCAACCAGAATGAACGAAAAACACTGGAGAATGCGAACCTGAATGCGGAAGTGAATTTTTTAAAATCGCAGATCAATCCGCATTTTCTTTTTAATACATTAAACAGTATTTATTCCCAGGCGCATAGCAGGTCCGAGCATACCGAATATTCAATCCTGAAACTATCAGAGTTATTACGTTATGTATTATATGAATCGGGTGAAGAAAAAGTAGCGCTTGAGAAAGACATACAGTATCTCAATAACTATATCGACCTGCAGCGAATGCGGCTGTCTTCCAAGGTTGTGATCGATTATAGTGTAAAAGGAGATCTGCAACAACATCGTATTGCTCCTTTACTACTGATCTCGTTTATAGAGAATTCGTTTAAACATGGGATAAGCTATTCTCATTCATCGACCATCCACATTCACCTGGAAGTTTTTGAAAAAACATTAACACTATCCGTCATCAACCCGGTGATCAAAAGCGATACTTTCACGCCCGGTGGTCTTGGATTAAAGAATGTGACCCGCCGGCTTGACCTGTTGTACCCGGATAAATACGAGCTTGATGCCCGCGAAGAAGACAAGCTCTATATTGTAAAACTGAAAATCAACCTGACCGATGATTAACTGCGTTTTGATAGACGATGAACCATTAGCCCTGCAATTGCTGCAGGACTTTGTACACAAAACTCCTTACCTGAAACTGGCGGGCAGATTTGAAGAACCATTGCAGGCTTTACCTTTATTAGAATCGAAACAGGTAGATCTTTTATTTCTCGATATTAAAATGCCTGATATTTCAGGTACTGATTTTTTCCGCTCGCTTTCCCACAAACCAGAAGTGATTTTTACCACAGCTTACAGTGAATTCGCTATTGATGGTTTTGAGTTAAAGGCCATCGATTACCTGCTTAAGCCTATTTCATTTGAAAAATTCCTGGCTGCATGCAACCGGGTAAAAGATCATTTCGAATTAAAGAACAATAAAGTAGTAAAGGAAAGAGATTATTTTTTTATCAATGCAGCGCATAAGTTGTTCAAGATCTTTTATCATGATATACTTTACCTGGAAGGATTAAAGGATTATACCAAGATACACCTGGTTTCCAGTCCCTCTCCGCTCATCATACTACATAACCTTAAATATTTTGAAGACCTGCTCGACCAGGAGGAGTTTTGCCGCATTCACCGTTCTTATATCGTTTCAATACGCAAAGTAGCAACAGCATCAAGAAAATCGGTAACCATTCAATCACATGAATTACCTGTCAGCGATAATTACAGGGATGGATTCTTTGGGATCATTGAACAATATGCGAAATAAAGATCTTTTGAGTTTTTAGTTTGGAGTTCATTGTTCGAAACCTCTGGCCGGGGTTATTAATACAACCAGAAACGACCATCAATGAACTTCGAACACTGAACTAAAAACTTAATAGAACCTATAGATATTTTTTCACTTCTTCGATCAACTCTGTTTTCGTAATAGGCACTCCCATGATCTTGTGATATCCTTTGGCATCTACAAAATATACATCACGGATGATCTTGATAAGTTGCCCGTTATTGATCTCAGGGATCAGTATCGTATCAAACCCTTTCAGAATTTCACCAAGATTTTTTGGGAAAGGACGCATATGCCGGAGATGCGCATGGCTTACCGCGTGACCTTCCGCTCTTAATTCCACCACAGCTGATTTAATAGCTCCATACGTAGAGCCCCAGCCTAATACCAGCACTTTTCCTTTGTCTTCGCCATTATCTATTTTTTGCTCAGGAATGTATTCGGCGATCTTGTCTACTTTTTCCTGTCTTAGTTTCACCATCAACTGGTGGTTCTCCGGTTCGTAACTGATATTGCCGGTAATATTCTGTTTCTCCAGTCCACCGATCCGGTGTTCCAGGCCCGGTGTGCCGGGTATTGCCCAGGGGCGCGCCAGCTTTTCATCCCGCAAATACGGCTGCAATTTTTCTTCTCCGTGTCCAAGCTCTGTTTTGAATTTGACATGGATTGGTGGCAGATCATCTGCCTGCGGAAATTTCCAGGGTTCTGCGCCATTGGCGATGTATCCATCACTTAAAAAAATAACCGGGGTCATATGTTGTACAGAGAGCTTTACCGCTTCGTATACCGCATCAAAACAGTCTGCAGGTGTAGATGCGGAGATGATTGGCATCGGGCATTCTCCATTTCTTCCATAATAGGCCTGTAAGAGGTCCGATTGTTCGGTCTTGGTGGGCAGTCCCGTAGATGGTCCGCCTCTTTGCACGTCAATGATGAGTAATGGTATCTCCAGCATTACAGCCAATCCCATCGCTTCCGCTTTGAGGGCCATGCCCGGCCCTGATGTAGTGGTCACAGCAAGTGAACCACCATACGCGGCTCCAATAGCTGAAGTAATCGCGGCTATTTCATCTTCCGCCTGGAATGTACGAACGCCAAAATTTTTATGCCTGCTTAATTCATGTAATATGTCTGAAGCGGGGGTGATAGGAT
>CAZGSG010000385.1:0-5391 GCA_964528095.1 uncultured Terrimonas sp. | reverse complement strand
AAGTGATCGAGGCGCTGGAGCGGGACTATGAGAGCGGGTTGCACTATATCAGTTTGCCATAAGTGCCGTACAGATTGAACCGGCAGTATACTTGTACCAGGATTGGGTTGTAAAATAAATTATTTTCCAACAGCTCTCTCCTACCTTTGCATGCATACATGGCCGAAAATTCAACTTCACAGATAACGGACGATCCTTTTGCATCGATACGGATACCGGAATTTAAGAATCTCATACTCGGAAGATTTACGTTTATCATGGCTTTGCGCATGATGAGCACGCTTGTGGGCTGGTGGATCTATCAATTGACCAAAGATCCATTTGCTATCGGACTCATTGGCTTATCTGAAGTTATTCCGGCTTTATCCATGGCGCTTTATTCCGGACATGTAATAGATGTGAGTGAGAAAAGAAAGTTATTGCTCAAAAGCATGTTCTGCTATATCTGTGCCGCAGCGGCTTTATTGTTTCTTTCTACCGGGCTGGTGCATGATAATTTCAGTCATCATCATATTGCCATCGCTATCTATGCGGTGATATTTTGTACAGGTATCGTGCGTTCCTTTACCGGGCCCGTATTTTCTGCCATGCTTGCCAATATCGTTCCCCGCCAGTACCTGCAAAACGCCACTACCTGGAGCCAGGGTTCCTGGTTGTCGGCCTCTGTTACAGGACACGCTGTTGGCGGTTTCCTGATCGCCATGCTCGGCAATACCGGTACAATGGTCGTCATCTTTTGCCTGCTGATCGTTGCGATACTTATACTCACACAACTGAAGCCAAAACCACCTGCGGCGCAAACCGGCGAGAAGAAAACCTGGGAAAGTGTAAAAGAAGGATTGCGGTTTGTTTTTAAAACAAAAGAATTGCTTGGGGCTCTTTCGCTGGATATGTTCGCGGTGCTCTTTGGAGGTGCCGTGGCAATGGTGCCGGTATATGCAAGCGATATATTGAAGATAGGTCCAATGGGTTTTGGGTGGCTGAATGCGGCGGTAGATATGGGCTCCATTACCGTAGTGGTCTTGCTTACAATAGCGCCAATGAAAAAAGCACAGGGGAAAAAACTATTGCTTGCTGTGGCAGGATTCGGCCTCTGCATTATCTTATTTGCTTTTTCAGAATGGTTCATTTTATCTTTTACTGCATTGCTGATAGCTGGTATGCTGGACGGGATCAGTGTGGTGGTACGCGGCACAGTCATGCAATTAAAAACCCCGGATCATATGCGTGGCCGGGTAAGCAGTGTGAGTTCGATGTTTGTTAACTCGAGCAATGAACTGGGCCAGTTTGAAAGCGGGCTTGCTGCGAGGCTGATGGGAGTTGTGCCTTCCGTGGTATTTGGCGGCTGTATGACCCTGATCGTAGTTATCATTACCTGGTTCAAAGCACCCACATTAAGAAAGTTCGAATACTGATATGCCAGCCCGGCCATTAAAGGCTTTGCCCAGTGATTTAGCTGATTTTACTTTATATTTAGTAAAAATATTCATATGCACCGCCGGTCTTTTATTCAGCACGCTTCCGTTGGTATCGGAGCATTGACATTATTACAACAAAACCTGCTGGCTTCTTTTTTTGAAGACCCCTGGAAGATCACTATGCTTAATAAAGACATGGGTGTATTCACTGAAAAAGGAGGCACCATTTTATTCTATTTATCCAAAGATGGGATAGTGGTAGTGGATGCACAGTTTCCTGAACAATCCAAACACCTGATCGATGAATTAAAAAAACAAAGCACACAACCATTCAACCTGCTCATCAATACACATCATCATAGCGATCACAGCAGCGGAAATATTTCTTTTAAAGGACTGGTGCCACATGTACTGGCCCATGAAAATTCCCTGAAGAACCAGCAGCGTGTAGCTATCGCACAAAAAGCAGAAGATAAACAATTATACCCCGACAGAACATTTGGTTCAGTCTGGAGTGAAAAAATAGGATCAGAAACCGTCAGCCTGCATTATTTCGGCGCCGCGCATACAGATGGCGACGCGCTTATTCATTTTGAAAAAGCGAATATTGTGCATGTGGGCGACCTGGTCAATAACCGTCGTTATCCGTATGTAGACCGCTCGGCCGGGGCTTCGGTACGCAACTGGGTGAATGTACTGGACAAGACCACCAAAAGTTTCGGCATTAAAACCACTTTTGTATTTGGTCATGCTTCCGAGGGGTTTGAAGTGTATGGAAAACGAGAGGACATCAATAAGATGAAGGACTATTTCGAAAAATTATTAAAGTTTACCGAAGACGCTATTAAATCGGGCAAATCAAAAGAAGAGTTTATAAAGAGCGCTGAGATACCTGGTGTAACAGAATTTAAAGGAGATGGCGTTCAACGTTCGCTCACGGCAGCATATGATGAGTTGACAGAGAAATAAAATGAGATAAGAGAATAAAGAGATAAGGAGATTTTTCACTACGTGAAAATGAAAAATCGTTAATGATTTTGCTACCACGTTTAGCTCCTTTGGGACTGCATCCCTGGACCAGTTCCTAACGTCTGTTCTTAAAAATCATAAAGATTATTGAATTGCTTGCTTCATCGCCTGCAAGGGGCTATCTATTTGTAACAAATCAACCCCAACGACCCTGGCCCAGCTTTTAGTTCTTACCATAACCATCCGGGTTATTCAATCCCTTACTTCTTCTCCATCAGTTTTTCCAACACATAGTAAGTAATGGGACAGAATGTAGAATTGACTAATGTAAGCTTCGGTCTTTTCAGAATCACATCTTCATCGGTGTATGGAAAACGATGGCAATCGGAAGGCCGCTGATCATAGATACTGCAATAATTGTCATCTCCTAAAAATGGACAGGGTTTTGTTTTTGTTACAAAATCACCATCTTCATCCACTTTCAGATAGGTCTCGATAAAATCACTTTCGCGCATGCGTAAGTGTTTGCTGATACGCTTCACATCGGGGGTTTTGAAGCGCGGTGAATAGTTTTTACAACAATTAGCGCATTGGAGGCAATCTACCTTGGAGAAAGCTTCTTCGTGCAGGTCAGGCAATTGCCGCAATACCGTGTTTTTATCGGCACGGTGCAGGTATTGTTTGTACAATTTCTGCCGTTCGCCGCTTTTCTTTTCCCAGTTTTTTAAAATATCCTTCTCCATGATCGCTGCAAACTTACCAATCATTCCGCAGCAATTACTATTTTTACGGCTATGGGTTCAGCAAGGGAACAATTACTTTATTTTTTTTCAACACCTTTTTATATCCTGGTGATCGGGCTGGAATTACTACTCAGTCATTTGCACCGGCAGGACACCTACTCCCGTAAAGACACTTTCCAGAATATTTACCTGATGCTGCTGAATATGGGTATCGATCTTTTATTCAGGGCCATTTATATCGGGGTCATCCTGTTGTTCTTCTTCAATCATCGTATTGTTGAACCTATCCGTAACCCCTGGATATACTGGACTGTGCTATTGGTCTTTGAAGATTTTATGTATTACTGGCTACACCGGGTGGATCATATCTGCCGCCTGTTCTGGGCTACACATGTCACCCACCACTCTTCGCCCAAATTCAATCTTACAGTGGGGTTTCGCTCTTCTGTAATGGAACCGCTTTACCGCTTTGTTTATTTTATACCCCTGGCCATTTGCGGTTTTCAACCATTGGATATTGCTTTTATTTATTCACTCACCCAGATTTGGGGTATCCTGGTGCATACGGAAAAGATCCGCAAACTCGGCTGGCTGGAGCATATCATTGTTACCCCTTCCCATCACCGCGTACATCATGGTTCTAATGTAAAATATCTGGACAAAAATCTCGGTATGTTCCTGATCATCTGGGATAAACTATTTGGTACTTTTCAACCTGAACTGGATGCAAAAACATACCAGCCGATTAAATACGGGCTTACAAAACCATTGAGTAAGGAAACACCGGTAAACCTGGTCATGCACGAATGGAGCAGCATAGCATCGGATCTGAAAAAAAGCGGGCTTAGTTTCCGCCAGCGACTGAAGTATATATTAGGCCCCCCGGGCTGGAGCCATGATGGTAGTACACAAACCAGCAATGAAATGCGACGTATGGAGAAACAGGAGAGTACTAAAGATTCCCTATAATAAATCCGGGACCGAAGGTTTTAGGAAAACTCACCGCCAAGTAAAGACAGGGAGTATAAACCAGGTTCAACTATTGTTGTTTATAATATGTTTAGCATGTGCGACATTCAATAGTATTGGTAAACAGTGAAAATAATATATATGTTATGAGTTCCATATTACCCAAAGGCAGCCCTGCGCCAAAAGAATATTTTACCGGAGATGTGTGGATCAACCTGGTCGTAGAACCAGGAGACAATTTAAACAGCGTTGTAGCCAAAGTAAGCTTTGAACCAGGAGCAAGAACCAACTGGCACAGTCATCCATATGGTCAGATCCTGATTGTTACGGAAGGCATCGGCTATTACCAGGAAAAAGACAATCCTATACAAATCATCAAAGAAGGCGATGTGATAAAAATTCCCGTGAATATAGAGCACTGGCACGGCGCTTCGCACAACAGTGCGATGACACATACAGCGATTGTTCCCTCAGCTGTAAATGGCACTATTTGGATGAAGCCTGTAACAGATAATGATTACAATACTATTGACCCTGGAGCAGCTGGCCGTGATAAAAATGAATAACCCAGGGCGGTAACGATCCGGATAAACCTTTTAATTAACCCAGGTAGCAGTTCTCCGTCGAATTTGGACAATCAAATTAGTGTAAGGTTGAAAAGTAAAACAGAGACCCCGGTTTTCAGCGTGCATTTTTGAATTTTGCATTTTGATTTTTGAATTCACCCAGATTTCCCAGCTTATCCACCTACACACAACAGCGCTGTTTTTATCGTATCCGCAACGTAACTTTGCACTTTCCTTCGCTAAAGCTTCTGAAAATAAATTCATGTACTGAGGGTAGATTCTTAAGCTAAACCTTTGGAGAACAGTTCATTAAAATAAAAAATAGCATACCTATAATTATGAATCTTTTCGAACAACAATCCGGCGAATTTATACCCCGCCATATCGGTCCTGATAAGAGCAGTACAAAATCGATGTTAAAAACTATTGGCGCAGACAGCCTGGAAGAATTGATCGATAAAACGGTTCCTCCGAATATCCGTATGGATCATACACTGCGGATTCCTGCATCGATGAGTGAACATGAATACCTGCAACATATCAAAGAGGTTTCATTAAAGAACAAAGTCTTTTCAAATTATATAGGCCAGGGCTATTATGATACGATCACCCCCTCGGTCATTTTGCGGAATGTTTTTGAAAATCCAGGTTGGTATACGCAATACACCCCTTACCAGGCGGAAATCTCACAGGGCAGACTTGAAAGTTTGCTCCATTTTCAAACCA
>CAZGSG010000384.1:0-5424 GCA_964528095.1 uncultured Terrimonas sp. | reverse complement strand
AGCGGCACAGTACCAATGCTCTTGCGTTGGCGGAATTCCTGAGCACACACCCCAGCGAAGGAAACAGGATCGAACAATTAAAGAAATTAATGCCTGAAGCACTGAAATACTACAAACCAATGGGTAAATAATATTGATTTCATCTAAGAAAAGCCGTTCATATTGTGTTGAACGGCTTTTTTATTCGTTAAATGTTCGCCCGGCGGGTATTTTTGACTATCTTTGCAATCCCTGCTAAATGAGAACTCTTTCAATGATGCTTCCCGACACTCGCGAAGCAGTTGAGAGAAACCCATAAAAATTTACTTCAAAGTATGTTACCAACCGTTTTTGAAAAATTACAATTGGCAGACGAGAAGAATTTATTAATCCAGGGTTTGCCTTCTTCAATCGAAAAACAGTTCAGCAAATTATCTTTCGCCAAAAACATGACTCCGCTGTTAAAAAGCAGGAAAATTGATTTTGCGCTGGTATTTGCGGTCAGTGAGACCCAGTTAAACGGGATCCTCAAGGACGTAATGCCATCTTTGAAAGGTGAATCAAAATTCTGGGTAGCTTATCCTAAGACCACTTCTAAAATTGTGACAGATCTTAACAGGGAATGCAGCTGGAACAGGCTGACCTGCGAAGGTTATGAAAGCATTGAACGGGTGGAATTGGATCATGTCTGGAGTGCCATGCGTTTCGTAAGAGGTGAAAACCTCCGTAGCGATGACGCACCGGTTGTCCGTAAAAGGCAGGCTACAGCATTAGCTGAATAGTGTAAAACATTTAAAATAAAAAAGGTTCGTTGCGGAGGCAGCGAACCTTTTTTATTTTAAATTGACCCATGTCTTTTCTGAATGTAGAAATAAAAGCAAAATGTGCTGACCCTTCTTTTATCCGAACCTATTTACTGGAAAAAGGGGCTGTAGCCAAAGGCACAGACCAGCAGACGGATACTTATTTCAATGTGCCCAACGGGCGGCTCAAACTGAGAGAAGGAACTATCGAGAACAACCTGATCTATTATGAAAGACAGGACCAGGCCGGTCCGAAACAATCTCATTTTCACCTGGTAAAGATCCCGGACGCGGCCGCGTTAAAAGAAGTATTGACGAAAGCGTCTGGAGTAAAAGTAGTAGTGCAAAAGAAAAGAGAGATCTATTATATCGACAATGTAAAATTTCATATAGATGAAGTACCAGGTCTTGGTTCGTTTGTAGAAATAGAAGCCGGTAATATCCTGGCAGATCTTACACAGGAAAAACTACAGGAGCAATGCGCTGTTTATTTAAAGGAATTGAAAATTAAAGAAGAAGACCTGGTCGAATTATCCTACAGCGACCTGTTGATGAAAGACTACTGATAGAAAAAATTACTACAAGCCATCTCAACAATATTTTTTAATAGGAGCATGTTGTAACCGGCTGTTTTCACGCAGTGAAAACTCTCCTTAGCTCAACCCTGTGCAAATAGCTAAGTTCTTGCTTCGCTCATTCTCTCTGTTAGCTCCTTTGAAATCCCTATCGAAATACATGAGCTACAGGTTTACTTCGGAAACCACTGATAAAGCTGACCATTTAATGAAGAAATATTTTTGAGATGAGTTCTGCAAGTCTTCTAACCGGCTACACTATATAATCGATTTTTATTCCACGACAAGTGTAAATAAAATTGATGAACAGCCTTTTCTGTTTCTTCGTTCGTGAATATTGATTACCTGATTTTTTTAATGCAGTAAGCTATTTTTAAAATAGTACATACTGTCTCAGCTATTACTTTGTATACATGGATATTTATTCCAATTACAGATATTATAATATGCAACGTGCAAGAACGTTTTGCACGAGGTTAATTCAAATTGATTTTATTATACAAGGTATGCTCAATCTTAAATAATGGGGGATGTTTCTTGAGTTCCCGAAATCTGCGTTCGCCAAAGAATTACCAGTTAGTAGTATTTTTTTTATTCCGGAAAGCATATACCTTAACAATATTGATTACCTATTAAACCTTAAACCATGGCAAAAGCAAAAAAGACCCCAGTACAAATTGGACCTAAAATCACCCTGGCAGACGTCGAAAAAATGGATGCCCAGGCTTTGAAGACAGCACTTAAAGATGTAATCAAATTAAAAGGTGCAAACGTATCACTCATGGGCCACCAAAATCATAACTCTCATGGTGATGTGGCTACCAAAAACGTGAAAGATCTGAAAGCAAAAATCACGAAAGGTGGAGTACGATAATTTGATCGGACTGTAATTTTCAGCCCAAATATTTATTTGGGCTCTCTTTCTTCTTGCATATTCTATTCTGACGGAAGCCAGCCTTCCGTTCCGGATACTATTGTCTTATCTACAAATTCAAACAACTATTATTTTGGAAACAGAATACATATACACTTATATCTTAAAAGTAGCGAGCAGGTGTAACCTGAATTGTTCCTACTGTTTTGTATATAATAAAGGGGATGAAAAATGGCGGACTCAGCCAAAATTCATGTCACAGGAAGTAATCAGCAAAACATGCAAAAGAATCATTGAACATTGTATAGCCCATGGGCAGGATGAAGTTCATTTTATTTTACATGGAGGCGAACCCTTACTGGGTGGAATAGATTACCTGAAAAAAACTGTCGAAACCATCAGACGCGAATTGGAAAATGGAGAGGATATTATCCGTTACCGGATTTCCATTCAGTCGAACGGGTTACTTTTTACAGAAGAGATTGGCGACTTTTTGCTGGAAGAAGAAATTTCCATTGGTATTAGTATTGATGGCCCTCCGGAGGTCAATGACAGGTCCAGGGTGTATCATAATGGGAAGGGATCAACCCGGGACCTGGAGTTGAAGCTTGATCTTTTAAGCGCCCCTCCGTATAATAAGATATTCGCGGGTTTTTTGGTTGTTATTGATTTGGATACTGATCCTATCGAAGTATTTGACTACCTCAGGGCTTTCAATCCCTGGAGTATGGATTTTCTATTGCCATATGATAACTGGGACCGAAGACCAAAAGGGAAAGAGGATTTCGATAGTACCCCGTATGCGGACTGGCTTATTAAATTATATGATTATTGGATAAACACAAATAGCGGGATACATGTTAAATCCTTTGATTCGTATATGAAGGTGATCCTCGGCGGACATTCTACGCTTGAGTCAATCGGGTTGAGCCCCGTCGATATTGTAGTAATTGAATCCAATGGCAATATTGAAGCGGTAGATTCACTTAAAGCCAGTTTTGATGGAGCAACGGATCTGGGATTAAATATTTATAAGAATACCATTGATGATGCCATGCATCATGCAAATGTGCGGATGCGACTGGAAGGCGCGAAACATCTCTGTAACGCCTGCCAGGATTGTTACGTGGTGGATTTTTGCGGATCCGGTTATATTCCTAACCGCTATTCCAGTAAGAATATGTATAATAACCCGAGTATTTATTGCAAAGACCTTGAAAAGATCATCAATCATATATATGGCTCCGTAGAAAATCAAATTATTCATTCAGGCTTAGAAACAGTTGCAGGATGAAAACACTCAAACACCCTTTTAATACGAAGAACGTGGAGATACAAAAGATCCCGTTTCTTCATTTTTTTGCTCCTGATTTTGTCAGCCGGCAAATGGGAACGGACATACTAAACTGGTTTAAACAAAGTGATTTATGGGTTCCCCGGCAAGTAAAAGACTTTTATGAAGTGGCCGATTTTAACCTGGAGAAATCAACTATTCCGACCCGGTATAATTTTCTTAAGGAGCCCGCCCTGGTCGAGACATTGGTGAATTTCGTAAGACCATTTCACCCGGAGGTGAATGGAAAAGTAGATATTACGGCGCACAGGCTGGCCAATTCTGAAAAAATAAAGATCCATACGGATCATGGGGAACTTTGCCAGCAGTTCAGAATTATCATTCAGTTCAATGAGCACTGGACAATCAATAACGGAGGGCTGGTAATGTTGTTTGATAGCGATGAACCAGCGCCTGATGCCGCATCTACCAGGATCTACCTGCCCATGCATTGCAGTGCCTGGGGATTTACGATTTCCCCACATTCCTATCATGCGGTTAGCCCCGTTCATAATAATACCCGCTATTCTCTTACTTATACATTCTATTGATTTTGGCAAGCTTTCTTTCAGATATAATAGGTGATTTTGCAGAAGATTCTTTGACCAGGGATTATATACTGTTAAAGAATCTCAATGAGAGCATCACTGAAAAAGGCATTCCCCCGGAATATGCATATGTGTCCCGGATCAATGAATTTTTTTATGCCATGGAGAGCAAACGGACGATCGAGTCATTTTCTTCTTTTTACCGCGCTGCTATTCGCAAACTCAGCCGGGCACTGCAAGAACATAATTCAGCCAACAGTCAATTAGAAAATATCATTGAAGCCTATATTATAACAGCGATCGACTGTATACCAGGTAAATTGCCAACTGATATCCGGATTTATCTTCCCCGTACACATGATGATGAAATACTGATTTTTCCCTCTAAAGATAGAACGGTAAGGGCAGGGGATATCAATCATCGATCAATCGAAGTGCTTTATCATCTATTAAAGGTACCATCGCAAAAAAATCTTTCATTCCCTGTTTTAAAGAGCAAGCGCCCTGTTCTTTTTACAGGCAAAAGCCGGCATTTCTATGATAAATCCTACATAGATGAAATCTCCTTGCCTACGGAAAACTATAAAAGCCTGTTAACCTGTATGCGAAATGCCTTTGGCCTCATACAACAAGTGCATCCTTCAAAACTTGATCATATCATCAGTACTATTGAATGTATTGTTCCGGTCAATTTTGAAAACAAAGATGTTCATCGTTCTTTTTCAGATTCAACACTTCCGGGAGTTATTTTTTTATCGCAAAATGCAACGGCCATTGAAATGGCTGAGGCAATTATTCATGAATGCGGCCATAACTATTTAAATGCCATTCTGCAGACAATTGATCTGTCTTCAGGGGCTGAACCTTCCCGATTATTTTATTCTCCCTGGCGGCAGGACCCGCGTCCGCTGGGCGGATTATTTCATGCAATTTTTGTTTTTACGGAAGTGTGCATATTTTATCACTCATTATTAGAGATGAATATCCTGGGTAGCACCGATTCAACGACAGTCGCTTTCAACCTGGATAAAAACTATTCCCGGATTAGGAAAGCGCTGCCGCAGTTAAAAAAAGATCTCTTAACCCCGGAAGCATGGGAAATAGTAAAACTGATAAAAGCTGAATTGAAATCGTTAACCCTGCCGCCGGTGATGCATGAATGAAATAAGCTTACCAACAGGTGTACTGTTGCCGGTATTACCTGGCGCTTGCTAAACGAACCAGTGATTTGATGGGGTTAAAATCAGGAACTGGTACTATTTAGTATGAACAAATAATTCAGGCCGTTGCCCCTATATAAAAACACCAGTCA
>CAZGSG010000383.1:3496-5485 GCA_964528095.1 uncultured Terrimonas sp. | reverse complement strand
CCCAGCCATTCGATATCTCTTTCATTGTATAGTAAAGAGCGGATACCTTCTATTACCATAAAATGGTCGTCCACTATAAAAATACTTGCTTTCATCAAGTCGTTATTTCGATCATTACAGATGTGCCTTTACCGGCCGAAGATTGTATATCAACCTTTCCTTTTAAAAACTCCACCCGGTTTTTAATGCTCTGCCAGCCTATTCCTCCTGCTTGGTTCAGTATGCTTGTGTCAAAACCTTTTCCATCATCTTCAATAGTAATAGCCAGTAATTTTTCCTGCGCAGACTGATGTAACTGCACCAGTATATTTTCTGCCTGTGCATGCTTAATAGTATTGTTCACAAGTTCCTGCACAATGCGGTAAATGGTTACAGCCGTGGTTTGTTCTATTACCACTTTCTGCATACCAACAGACTGGTAATTTATATGAATTACTCCACTACGGTCAATTTCATTGCAAAAATCTTTCAAAGCTGTATCCAGCCCATATTTTATCAGTATCTCCGGCATCATGTTGTGTGCTACCCGGCGCATTTCCCGGATAGAACTATCGAGCATATCAATGCTGCGTTCAAAAGCCTGGGCATCGCCCGGCGTCATAATTAGATTTTCTTTCATGTTGCTTAATGAATGTTTAATGCCACTCAGCATTCCTCCCAAACCATCGTGAAGGTCTTTGGCCAGGCGGGTGCGTTCCTGTTCTTCTCCTTTCAATACTGCTTCTGTGGCGGTAAGTTGCTTTTCGGTTTCCAGTTCTGTAATTCGCTGGTACTGCAACTTCTGGCGGCTTTTATAATTCCGGTAGGAGAGTAAAGAAATGATCAATAGTGCTGCTGCACCTGCAATCAGAATATAATTAAGAGTAGATTTTTGTTTGAGCTGTACCTGTTGCAATTTTATTTGCGCCTCTTTTTTTTCGGTTTCGAATTTCTTCTCGATGGTCAGTGTCATTTTATTAATATTCTCACCGGTAATTTCGTCTTCTATCTGGCCGCCACTGTCGAGTATTTGCTCTTCTTTCACCACGTCATGCAAAGCATACAATACACTTGAATAAGCTTTCAGGTTTTCAGAATGTTCCTTTCGCAAGTTCAAACTGTCAGTAATTGTCAGGGCTTTGCTGATGCTGATCTTTGCCTCACCAAACTTTTTTGTCAGTAAATAATAAAATGCCATGCCACGTAAAGCAATAGTTTCGCTTCCGGGTTCTCTTAACTCCCGGCTCAGTTGTAATGCCTTTTCATAATTTGTTTTCATATTGTAGGCATCATAACGGTGAAAGTAGATATTGCCAATATTGAGCCTGTTAGATATCTCCATCCTGGTAAAATGAAGCTGCTTAGCTATTTCAAGCGCTTCAATAAAACATTTCAGTGCAGTTTCATCGTCTGTTTTCGTATAGTTGACACCAAGGTTGGTTATCGCCATTCCCAAAGACATGCTATCCGTAGTAGTTCTTAATACACTAACGGATTCTTTGCTTAGCGCCAAAGCCTTTTCTTTTTGCTCCAAATCACGATAAGTATTGGAAAGTATATCGCACATACGGGCAAGCAATATTTTTTCATTTACCTGTTCAAAATATTTTTTTGCTATTTCAAAATAATAAACCGCACTGTCGTAAGAATTGGCGTATTGAAAAACAATGCCGGTATTGGCATATACTTTACCTGACAGGATCACATCATTCAGCGATCTTGCCAGTTCAATGGCTTCTTTATTCAGCAATAATGAGCTGTCAAAGGCAGCACGCTGGTTAAGCAGGGCCGTGTAATTAGAAATGTACTTAACAATATATTTCTTATTGTTCAATTTTCGGGCTAAATCGCCGGCCAGTAAATAGTACTGTTCTGCAGTTCCGGGATCATCAAATTCATATTCATTACCAATATCCAGATACAATTGCACTTTTGCAGTATCTGGTTTTGCTGCATGCAAAAGTTTCAAAAGACTGTCTTTTTTATTTGATACATCCTGTGCCGGACTGT
>CAZGSG010000383.1:0-3396 GCA_964528095.1 uncultured Terrimonas sp. | reverse complement strand
TGCAAAAGTTTCAAAAGACTGTCTTTTTTATTTGATACATCCTGTGCCGGACTGTCTAAAACAAAAAACAGTGAAAATAATATCAGCAATGATTTTACCATTCCCTAAAATACATTTTTTCCGCTATAGCAAATAAACGTTGATAATAGTTTATTTCCGCTCCCCTTTTTTAATGATTTTTCAGATCAGCTTTTCCATGAAATCCCCCTTTTTAATGATTGCCGGGCTTCTGCCGCCATTCTACTTTTACATCATTAAAACAAATAAACGAATGAAAGGACCATTACTGCTTTTAACAGCAATGTTATTGATAGCGGGCTGTAGTAGAAATAATAACGATGCAATCGGTTTACAGCCTTCGGTTACTACTGCACCCGTTTCCGGTATCGGTTCTATGGAAGCAACTTGTGGCGGAAATATAAGTTCGGCAGGAGCTGCCACAGTAATTGCAAGAGGCATTGTATGGAGCACCAATGCCAATCCTGCCATTGATGTAAATACCAAAACAAGCAATGGTGACGGTACCGGTTCGTTTACTTCAGCTATTACCGGCCTGCAACCCAATACTACTTATCATGTGCGTGCGTATGCTACCAGCAGCGTTGGCACCGCTTATGGTGCTGACATTGCTTTCACCACTACCCTGCCTGCACCTAAATTATATGTTTGCGGTACCGAATGGAATACTGCTCTCGGTAAACAGCAATGCAGGGTTTGGGTTGATGGCAATGCCGGAACATTTTGGGGCGGTAATAATGAAACTTTCGGAAATTCTGTGTTTGTTTCCGATCCAGGCGATGTATATGTAGCGGGCGCTACAAAAGTAACGCAGTGGCGTGCCACCTATTGGAAAAACGGAACGCCCGTTTATCTTACCGACGAAAACTATGAAGCAGGAGCCGGTGCCATTTTTGTAAACGGAAATGATGTTTATGTATGCGGCACAGAAAGAAATGCAGCAGGAATATTAGTAGCCAAATACTGGAAAAATGGAACTGCAGTTTCACTTACAGACGGCACAAAAGATGCGGAGGCAAGATCCATTCAGGTTTCAGGTAGTACCGTTCGGGTAGTAGGATACGAAAAAAACGCTTCAGGGATTAAACAGGCTAAATACTGGAATGGCGGAACACCCGCAACACTCGGATATGGGGTTGCGAACTCCGTTTGCGTTTCAGGTAATGATGTGCATATAGCAGGTACTAACAATACAAGCAGCGATATTGGATGGTATTGGAAAAACGGGACACCCACTGATCTCAATACCTGTTATGGAGCAAATAAAGTAATGATCTCCGGAAACGATGTGTACGTAGCCGGATTTGATCAAGGTTATAATGCAGCTTATTGGAAAAACGGGACAGTCGTTTCCTTAATTAACGGTGCATCTGCCAATTCCATTTTCGTTTATGATAATAATGTGTATGTAGCCGGCAAAACGGCTGCAAACAATCCCTGTTACTGGATGAACGGGCAGCGGACCCGTTTATCGGCCAGTACTGACTGGCATAATAATACAACGGATATCATCTATAAATAAACCGGATAATCGCTGCAATAAAAAGTAAATATTGATCACAAAATTGTACATCGTATTGGCATACTCATACAAAATATAGCAATGAACAAATTTTTTTTTTCATTCCTGCTTCTTTTCATTGTGTTAGTCATGAATTCATATGCGCAGAAACAAACTTTCGATGTGATCTCTTTCAGCGCTCCTAAAGGCTGGCAGCAACAGAAAAATGAAAGTGGCCTGCAGCTTTCCGTCAGCGATAAGCAAACCGGGGCCTATGCAATTGTTGTTATTACAAAAGCGGCTGCATCCACCGCCTCTGCCAATGAAAATTTTAATAACGACTGGCTCAAACTGGTAAAAGGATCGGTTCAGGTAAATGATAAACCGGCAATGGAGCAACCGGCAAATGATAGTGGATGGAACATCATTGCCGGCGGGGCTAATTATACAGACGGAGCTAATAAAGGTATGGCTACTTTATTGACTGCTACCGGTAGCGGTCAAACAGCAAGTGTGGTTATAA
This sequence comes from uncultured Terrimonas sp., assembly GCA_964528095.1. Classification (GTDB taxonomy): domain Bacteria; phylum Bacteroidota; class Bacteroidia; order Chitinophagales; family Chitinophagaceae; genus CAZGSG01. Next base: position 1,354 of record CAZGSG010000383.1, on the reverse strand, counting down.
TGACGAACACACAACGATATCAAAATGATTTGATGGTGCTGCTTAATTCTCTGGAGTGGGCAAAGCCATCGCAAAAAGGAACTATTAATCCAGTCCCAGCTACTACAAGCAGCACCGGTAATCCTGCTATGGCAGGCTTGTGGATAGATTATAATGCAGAAACAACGGGAGCTTACTTCAATGGTATGCCCCAATATACAGCGGGATATACAAGAAGGGAATACGCTTTTTATGCAGATGGCAGTTATTTATTCCGGGAAAAACAATGGCTTACTACCATGAAAGAAATTTTGTTTGTGTATGAAACCGGCACTTACTCCGTAAACGGCAACCAGCTTACTATTAATCCCCAAAAAGGCATGGGCGGATGGTGGAACAAAGTTGGCCAACAAACTAATGAATGGGGAAAACGGCTAAAAGCAGCCGAACATAAAATGGAAAAAGTAACTTATGTATTCGAGATAAGATATTTTTCGGGCAGCCAAGATTACACGCTCATCCTTAGATCCGGAAAGTCCACACAACGAGATGGAGGAACCTTCAATAACGCCAATGCCCCTAATGAATTCCACTATTCGCTCCGGGAAAATTTCGGGTCATTAATTGATAACCCGCCGGGCTTTAAAACTGGTTTTGAAAACAAATCATTTGCTGTTGCCGCAGTATCACAAGAAAGAAACGAAACAGCAGGCAGCACCAATAATTCACCTCTTACAGAAAAAATATGGGAAGGCAGTTCTTCAGAAAAATTTACAGGTGCAGGAGCGATAACAGGTGATAACACCGGAGGTTTTTCTACAGCACAATATCAATTCAATGCAGATGGTACTTACCGGTTTGTCAACGTTCGTGCATCACACTATACAGATACGAAAACCCTGGAATACGAAACGGGAACTTATGCAATAAATAGCAATCAACTCACCATCAGCCCGGTCAGCGGGGGAAATGAAGAATGGAGCAAAATTGGAAAAACTTCCAATGGAAACAGTGATGTAACCAATCGTGCCATTAACGAAACCTGGGGTAAAAAAATGAAAATCGCCAGGAGAAAATTAGAAAAATACACGTACACTTTCAGCATCGGTAAAAACGGGGATAAGCATGCACTCATCCTGCAACGTAGTGGCAGTACTGAAAGAGAAGGAAAAATTGCTTATTATAATCAAACATCACCCGAAAAGTCAGTCAAACTCCCTGTTGGGATAAAATAAGTACATGAAAAAACAACGTTCCTCTTATTCTATATATTTCCATCTGCCGGGCAGTATAAAAGATGGGTACTTTTTAAACAAACAATAATGAAAAAAATATTCTTTATCGGCCTGCTACTTTATGGATTTGCTGTACAGGC
>CAZGSG010000382.1:0-5553 GCA_964528095.1 uncultured Terrimonas sp. | reverse complement strand
TTTTTATTTCTTGTCCGTTCTCTGGTAACACGAACGTCGTTTAATGGTTGGGTAGTTCTATAATTTTTTGCCTTTAACTTTAAAACATAGTGTGGGTATACAAAATATACTTTCCCATCAATGCTTCTCTTGTCCTTGCGTTTTTTGCGGGTTTATTGAGCAGGATATACTCATTGATACAGATACCAATATCGCGGGTGAAAATGAAATTGGGGATCGGAGGAAAAAGCATTTCCTTTTCGTTGGTAGTGCCGCTAATAAAAACTTTTGCAAGTTCTTTGCCTTCCAGTGTGGCCAGTTTATCCTGTAGTTCATAAGAGCAATTTTCAATAGCGCAAACAGATGCCACCAGTTTTTGTCTTACTTCACGATTTCCCAGGATCTCTGCCAGCAGCCATTGCAACTCAACTACCTTATCCGATTTAAAAAAATCTTCATGATCGGGTTTATAAAAATCGAACCGGTTACTGCTGTCATCGATCTCATGAAGCCGGCCTTTTATTTTTTCAGGGTCCAGGAAATACAACAGCAGTTTTGTGTAATAGTCATATTCCTTGCGACGGATCGTGTCAAGATGTACAATATCTTCAAACAACCAGTCCTGCGCCTTGGAAGGAACTACCTTTCCCAAGCCGCTATCGGGACTATGTACCAATAACCTGCGCAGTGTTCCAATTTCTGAAGTGACCAGTATTTTATGGTTCTTTGCCATGCTAATTAATTTAAAATAAATGAAAAGCGGATAAAGCATTTATCCTGCGATCGGGAACAGTGGTATACAGCTAGACAGGAATATAGAAATTAGCCGGTAGCATATCGGCAAACCTGTTAAGTTGAATGGGCTCAAAAATAAAGTACATACTACTGCAATCGTGCCTCAAAGGTAAGGCAAAACAGGCAGGGGAGATAAGATATTGACAGGAGGCAGTTTAGCTGCCTCCTGCTAAATTTATTGATGTGCAGCCAGTATCGGTACCGTGCTGTGAAAAGCCAGTTTTTTTGTATGACTGGAGCTGAACAAACTGTTCATGAAAGAGTGGTTTTTAGGGATGACAATGATCAGGTCGATATTCTTGTCTTTGGAAAATTGCTGAATCGCTTCAAAAAAATCATTCATGCCTATAAAATAGAATTCAGGCTTGAATTCCGCGAACAAAGCCTGCATTTTCGCCCTTTCTGCCATATAATCGGCTGTCAGCGATACATAATGTTCATTATCCACGTTTACGATATGCAGATTGGCATTAAAGATCTCCAGTACATTTTTTATAGCAAGTACAGGAGTGGTTGCATCCACATCTTTGAAATCGGAGGTAAGTGCAATATTGGTAATGCCTGTATGTTTTGCATCGGGAGGAATGATCATGACAGGGCAAATATTCTGTTCTGCCATCTTTAGCGTATTGCTACCTGTAAAAAGCTGGCGCCATTCGTCTTTTTCTGTAATTCCCATTACAATCAGTTCGGCCGTTTTCTGATACGCCAGTCTGCCCAGGCAATCGATAAGGTCTTCGCCCTGTTCCTTTACGCATTCGATATTCGATACTCCTTTTGTTTCCAGTTCCGCTTTCAGGCTATCCAGGTACTGACCTGCTGTTTCCGACTCTTCGTCATCTTTGAACATGTTATAAAGGATAACTCGCGCATCCTGTTTGCCACTTAGCATTGCAGCAGCATAACGGGCGGCATTTAAAGAAGTTTCGGAAAAATCTACGGGAATGATAACATCTTTCATGTGTTGATTTTATTGTTTTGGCCACGTGGTATATGTACAAAAATTATCATCGCTGTTAAAATAATTAGCCGATAATTTTTATAGATATTTCATGTAATGAAGGGTTTGTTTAATAGTGAGCAAAGAAACATAAAAATAAGGCAATGCAAAGCGGTCTTAAATGGGCCTTGTCCTGTAATTATCCACAGTCATTTGAAAAAAGCTGCCCGGCGCCTGTCTATCAGTAAATGGCAGGTTAAGAAAACCCGTTGTGCCGGTACCTGTGCAATGGCGTAAAATAATGCCAGGCAGGAGCCGCCCGGCATTATAAAAGATATTCTCATGTGTATTTCTGTTATGGATTGCCTTTTTTGAAGATAATTATTTTTAATGAAAATTCATTTTTTTGCTGTTTTATCTAAAAAAAATATCGGGCAGGATTTTGAGCGATATTTATACCCGAAATTTCTTTGTATGAAACTAGTTATCCTTTTGTTTTGCGTATTAACAGAAATGAGTTGCGTTTTAAGAGCCCAGGATTCCATGCCCTTGTATGATAAGGTGCCCGGTAGCAAGCCTGTTACCGACAGGGAAAAAAGTGTAACCACCAATGGAATTCTGCGGATCAGTAAAGTGTCTGTTCCTACGCTTACCATCTACAAGGCCAGGCCTGTGTCCGGAAAAACCGCGGCGATCATTATTTGCCCGGGTGGTGGTTATGGTATACTGGCTGCATCCCATGAAGGATCGGATGTGGCCAGGGTTTTCCAGGAATGGGGCATTACCGCGTTTGTACTAAAATATCGCCTTCCCGATGATACCGCGATGGTCAATAAGGAAACAGCTCCCTTGCAGGACGCGCAAAGAGCAATACAGATCGTACGACAAAAAGCTGGTGAATGGGGAATTGATCCCGGTAAGATTGGTATCATGGGGTTTTCGGCAGGCGGTCACCTGGCATCTACCGCGTCCACACATTTTGACAATCATTTGATCGATAATCCATCAACTACTTCCCTAAGACCTGATTTCTCTGTATTGATTTACCCCGTAATCAGCTTTTCCGACAGCCTTACGCATATGGGGAGCAGGAATAATCTCCTGGGCAAAAATCCATCACCGGAGAAGATCACTCTTTACTCCAATGAACTGCAGGTAAACGCTAAAACACCTACTGCTTTTCTCGTGCATGCGGGAGATGATAAGTCTGTAAAACCAGGTAATAGCATTCGCTATTATGAAGCGCTGCTCAAAAATAATGTGGCTGCCGAATTACACCTCTATCAAAATGGCGGTCATGGGTTTGGCATGAATAATATAACAACAGGCGATAAGTGGATGGAAAGGTTGAAGAACTGGTTGCTGGCTAATAAATACCTGTGACTAATTCAAAATTCAAAATTAAAAATTCAAAAACACAGTACTATACTCGGGGGCTATTTTTGAATTTTGAATCTTGAATTTTTAATTTTGAATTGATGCAGAAGATCGTAGCGTTGTTCCAGCACCTCTGGTCCAAATGCCGTCGATCTTTTTTCTTCTGTTAGTTGGAACCCGTATTTTTTATACAAAGCAGCTGCGGAAACAAGTTCGCCAGTCGTCCATAAGTAAGAACTGGAATAGCCGGCAGTTTTCGCAAACTCCATATAAAGTTGCATTAGTTTATTACCTAACCCGATACCTCGGTAGGGCGCAGTTATTAAAAAATAGCGGAGTTGCGCGGTAGTATTATTTCTGTGCATTAAAAGCAAAAACCCAACTATTTTATTCTTGTGTTCGGCTATCCATACCCTGTCCAGGCTGGGATTATATTGCCGGTAAAATTCATCCAGGCCGGCGGCCACATAGCTTTCAAAGGCTATCCCGTAGTTATATTCTTTATTATAAATAGTTCCGTGTAGCAAGGTTACATGCCCGATATCTTCGGGCCGTAGCAGGGTACGAATGTTGATATCTTCCAGCTTTATCACTTTGCTCATGGTCTTTTAAAATGTGCAATAAAGATAACCCGTAGCGCTTATTTTTGACAACAGCTAACTTTTTACAGCCAGGATGGTTGTAAAGAAACCAATTATGTTAAAACAAAAAAAGAAATATCGCTGGCTGAGAAGAATACTGCGAACATTGATCGTGCTGACAGGGCTGTTTATTATTGCCTGCCTGGTCTTTGATCATTATGTACAGTTTCGTAAAAGCGACGAAGAATTAAAACAATTATTTACTGAACGGAATATTCATGGCACCATCAATTATTATACTACGCATGGCAGAAAGATCAGGTATGCGAGTATTGGGAATGATAGTCTGCCGACCCTGTTGATGCTGAACGGTTCTCCGGGATCGATGAGTTATTACAGTGGTCGCTATGCGGACAGTACCATTCAGCGTACATTCAAAGTATATGCTGTCGACAGGCCAGGATACGGTTATTCGGGGTTGGGAGACCCTGAACCATCTATCCAGGCCCAGGCAGAAATGATCAGGCCGATACTGGATAGCCTGAATAAAGCAAAACATCCGATCATCATCAGTGCAGGTTCTTATGGTTCTTCCATTGCATGTCGTTTGGCCATGGACCATCCTGAACTAGTAGATGGATTGGTCCTGACCGGCCCATCACTTGGCCCGGGAATGGAAAAAATGTTCTGGTTTACCCCGCTGATCGAACATTGGTCGATCCGTTGGTTTATTCCCCGCATATTCCGTTCTGCCAATACAGAGAAAATACATCATCGTGAAGAATTGGAAAAAATGCTCCCTTATTGGAAAAATATCCGCGTTCCTGTCATGTACCTGCAGGGTGAAAATGATAATATCATTGACACCAGCAATGCCGGTTTTGCCCGGCAACGACTGATAAACGCGCCCTACCTGGACATCCATTTTTTCAAGAACAGGCAACATCGCCTGGCTCAGTTCGAATGGCCGGCAATCAGAGCCAGCATTATGAAAATATACGAGCTGGCGGAAAAAAGTAAAAATTGAAACAGTTCCGTTGAGAGAGAACTGTTTCAACTAAAACCGTGAATCAGCAGCAGGGTTATAAAAACCGGTAACTGATCCCCAGTCGGATGAAACGGGAAAATGCTTTTGGCCGGCCGATCTCTTCTTTTGAATAATAATTGGAAACACCGAAGCTATACCCTGTGTTGATGCCAAATCGATTGAGTGAAGTCGTTGCTTGCAGCCGGATACGGTTATCGGCCCGTTTATTACTAATATCATGTTCTTCCATGATCCGGATACCTGCGCCTGAAATTCCTTCAATGGATTCTCTACGGTTAAGACAGGCTGCCAGTTCAAGACCTGCTTTTAAATCAAGCCGGATTTTTTTATCCAGTAAGCGGTAGCCGATAAGGGGGCTGATGGCAATGAACTGCCCGGTAAGGGTAGAAGAGCCCTCTCCATTGATAGTGGTACTGCTGTACATGCTTGGGGATATCGCCCCGATAGCTGTTTTACTCTGTAAGGTTTGATAAGCAAGGTCGATACCATAGATCAATCGCGACCGGTTGATTCGCTGGGCCGTCAGAGAAAATTCGGCAGAGGAGCCGCTTTTTCTTCCTGGTGAATTATAAATGGCCGGCGACACGTAGGGCATCAAATAGATCACCGTTAGTGAGGAAGAGCCATCACCGCCATACCTGAAGAATCCGGTATTGGCGCTTACAGAAAATTCATTTTGCTGGGCGTTGGTGCTGGTTATAATGCCAGTTAGGGCTATTATAAGCAATAGTGGTTTGGTTGACATAGCAGTGCTGACAAACCCGCGCATGAGAACGTTGCACAATAAGTGCGGCGGGGCGGTTTTTATTTCCAGTTCAACGGCTTTAAAAGTG
>CAZGSG010000381.1:0-5612 GCA_964528095.1 uncultured Terrimonas sp. | reverse complement strand
CAAAGATCATTGGAAAAGGCGCTCATCGTGAATATTGGCTGAATGGAGTAAAAGTCGTAGAGTTTGAAGCATGGACAGATGATTGGAACAAACGAAAAGCCACAGGTAAATGGAAAGATACTCCCGGTTATGGTATGGCAAAGAAGGGCTATATCTGTTTACAGGACCACGGTAGCGGAGTATGGTTTAAAAATATTAAACTGAGAAAATTGTAAAAGAAGAATATTCACACAGGCAGTAACTATTTCTTAACGGCGCATTCAGCAACAGGATTATTATTTTTATAACCTATTTATAAAATGAAACGTAAAGAATTTATCCGGCTGGCCGTTCCGGCTTTTTTATTACTTGCCAATGGTAAAGTAGTAAAAGCGACTAACTATTATTTATCAGAAGAACATAAGAGAAAGGTAAAACTACGGTTCGTAGTGGCTTCAGATGGTCATTACGGTCTTGCGAATACGGATTATGAAAATTTCTTTTCAACGATCGTTACCCGTATCAATGAAGAACATGCGGCAGATCCTTTCTCTTTTTGTGTCATCAACGGAGATATCATTCATGATGATAAAAAACATTTTCCTGCAGCCAAAAAGGCACTGGATGCTTTATCGATGAAATATTATGTGAGCCAGGGTAATCATGATCATGTAAACGCTGACGAGTGGCAAACCATCTGGAACATGCCGGTCAATTTCGATTTCAGCATAAAGAAAAACAGTTTTTTGGTAGGCACTACTTCTGATGAGAAAGGAACCTATCTCTGCCCTGATGTAAAATGGTTTGCACGGAAATTAGAAGAGCATAAGCGTCAGCAGAATGTTTTTATATTCATTCATATCAACCCGGGGAAACAAACCAAATATGGGGTGGATTGCCCGGAACTATTTGAGCTGTTTGCAAAATATAAAAATATTCGCGCCGTATTCAACGGGCACGACCATGATGAAGAGGGCATAAAGATGAAAAATGATATTCCCTTTATATTTGATGCCCATTTTGGAGGTGATTGGGGTACAAGCTACCGGGGATTCCGGGTTGTAGAACTGATGAAGGATAATTCCATCACTACTTATATTCTTAATCCTGTACAACGGATCAACCAGGCTGTCATATAGCTTGTAGAAGAATTTGTAGTAGTTGTTTATACTCCTTTAAATTCAGCCTTTCTTTTTTCAAGGAATGCAGCGGCTCCTTCCTTGGCATCCGCTGTGTCAAATAACTCACCGAAAAGATTTATCTCAGTCGCGAATCCATCCACCTTTTCATCATAAACCGCATTGGCTGCTTTTATACAACCCGCTACAGCCAGTGGAGCTTTTGAATTGATAAGTGTGAGGATCGACTTTGTTTTTTCCAGCAATTCTTCTGTTGTGGTAACATGATTGACCAAACCATACTGAAGTGCCGTAGCCGCGTCAATCATATTACCGGTAATAAGTAATTCTATTGCGCGCCCCTTGCCAACCAGTTGCACAAGCCGTTGTGTGCCACCATAACCGGGTATCAGGCCCAGGTTTACTTCCGGCTGACCGAATTTTGCATTCGCAGCGGCTACACGAAAATGACAGGCCATCGCCAATTCGCAGCCACCACCCAATGCAAATCCGTTTACAGCAGCAATAATGGGTTTGGGACAATTCTCAATTTTAGAGAAGACAAGATCCTGACCATGTTGCGCCAACGCTTTACCTCCCCTTGCATCAAGTGCGGTAAACTCGCTGATATCCGCGCCTGCTACAAAAGCTTTGGGGCCACTACCTGTAATGATAGCGGATTTTATTTCGGGGTTCGTATATACTTCAGCAATAGCATCACCCAGTTCACTGATCACTGTTTTATTTAGCGCATTCAGTTTATCAGGACGATTGATCGTAATAATGAATATCCCGTTTTCCAGTGCAGTGATCAATGAAGTATACATACCTTATTTTTTTCAAAATTAGGCAATACTTGTGCGAACTAAGCAGCATGTCCCTGCTTTCTGTATTTTTTGTACAGGGAATGCATACCCGTGCAACTGCCGGTTGCCATTATGATCAACAGGCTGCCGATCACATTTACTTTCAGAAAAAAAAAGATCTCCTCGCTCCATGACATAGGAAAATCATGAAAAATGATCCGGAGAAAAAGATAAATCGAAAAAGAGATCAATAAGGCAGAGGGTACGCCCTGCAATACTTTATGCCTGTTATTAGTGATGAACTGTTTCATAAAAAGGAGGTTTGTTTACTTGCGGATGCAAAGGTGCGGTAACAAAGCCTGCCGGAAACAATAGGTTGCGCCAACGGTGCTTATGAGTGCACCAAAGGGTGAAAAAGCCAGCCAAATTGTATTTTAATGAAGCGAAAACACCTGAAATAGAATGGGTCTGCCAGCAAGAAATGCACTTTCTCTCTTGAATTAAAAAAAAGAAAAGCGTCCTGCTTAAACAGAACGTTATAAATTATGAAACTTCTTCTCTTTAACTCCTTCCTTTTTTCACCTCTTAGCTAGAAGCTTCGGTGTTCTTTCACCCAACTCTTAATATAAGAAGCAATATCGGCCGTGGACGTGCCGGGGGGGAATAATTTTCCAACTCCTGAATCATTCAGTACCTGCATATCTTCTTCAGGAATGATGCCGCCACCAGTCAGCAATACATCATCCATCTTTTTTTCTTTCATCAACGCGATTAATTTGGGGAAAACAGTCATATGAGCACCTGATAGAATGCTGATGCCGATCGCGTCCACATCTTCCTGCAGGGCTGCATTTACGACCATCTCCGGTGTCTGGCGCAGACCGGTATAGATCACTTCCATACCGGCATCCCGCAGGGCGGTAGCGATTACTTTCGCGCCACGGTCATGGCCATCCAATCCTACTTTGGCGACTAATACGCGTACCGGTCTGTTTAATTGTTCTGACATGCAATCCCTTGTTTGATCGGCTCAAAAATACGGTTCTTCGAATTAAAAATTAAAAGTGCAAAATTCAAAAATACACTTCGATAAATGGAGCCTGTTTTTGGATTTTGCATTTTGATTGTAAATAGTTGCTTCCAGCGCCCCTCATTATTACCAAGACACCAGGCTCCGCCGATTTTCTAACGGTGATGGAGTTAATAAAAAGACAGGGGGCAACAGGATTAAAATAATTCCAGCGCCTTCCTGATCCTTACAATCGTTTCTTCTTTTCCTAACACTGCCGCTATATCGAAGACCGGCGGTCCGAATTTACCACCCACCAGCATGATACGAAATGGCAATTGCAATTCCCCTGGTTTTATATTTTCCTGTACGGCCAGTTTTTTAAAACCATCTTCGATAAATGCGCTTTCGAAATCAGGGATCGCTTCCAGTTCTTCTATAAATAAAGTAAAGAATTTTTTCTTGTTGTCGTTCCATTTCGGTTTTACCGCGTCTACATCCCATGCGACAGGTGCTTCAAAAAAGAAACCGGCCTGTTCTGTAAAATCAGTCAGCAGTGTGCAACGATCCTTTATAAGCCCTAATACGCTTAGAAATTTTTCATCAGCAGGTAGGGTGATCCCTTTTTCAATAAACAGGGACCTGACCACGGGTGTCAGCTCTTCAACAGTTGATTTTTTTATCCATTCATGATTGAACCATTTGGCTTTTTCATAATCAAACCTGGCGCCGGCACTATGTACTCTTTCCAGCGTGAACTTCTGAACCAGCTCTTCCAGGCTAAATAGCTCCTGTTCGGTACCATCATTCCAACCCAGCAAAGCCATCAAATTATTGAATGCCTGAGGCAGAAAACCTTTTTCTTTAAAGCCCTCGGTCAGCTCGCCGGTTTTTGGATCGGTCCAGTTCATGGCAAATACAGGAAAGCCATATTTCGCCCCATCTCTTTTGCTCAGCTTTCCATTGGGTCCCAATATCAATGGCAGGTGTGCCCATTGCGGCATATTTTCCAGGCCGAATAAATATTTCCATAACAACACATGCACGGGTGCGCTGGGCAACCATTCTTCACCACGAAATGCGTGCGTGATCTGCATCAACTGATCATCCACCACTACAGCCAGGTGGTAAGTAGGCATACCGTCTGCTTTCAGCAGCACTTTATCATCTACCACGGTGGTATCGAATTTCACTTCACCACGGATCATATCTGTAAAAGAGATGGTTTCATTTTCCGGCATCCGTATGCGGATCACATGACGGGTACCGGCATCAAGTAATTTTTTTGTTTCATCTGCAGCCAGTACCAGCGAGTTCCGCATTTTTTGACGAATGCTATGATCATACTGGGGAGAAGGATTTTGATCAGTCTTAAAATCCTGCCGCATTTTTTCCAGATCTTCCGGTGTATCGAAGGCATAGTAAGCCTGGCCATTTGCAACAAGCTGCTCTGCATATTTCCTGTACAGGTTTTTTCGTTCGCTTTGCCGATAAGGACCATATGCACCACCATGCACGGGGCTCTCATCGGGTTCGAGGCCGGCCCATTTCAGGCAATCAAGAATATACTGTTCGGCTCCCGCTACATAACGGCTCTGGTCGGTATCTTCTATACGCAGGATAAAATCTCCACCCTGTTGTTTAGCAAACAAATAATTGTATAACACAGTCCTCATACCACCCAGGTGCAAGCCACCAGTAGGCGAAGGAGCAAAACGAACCCTGACTTTTTTATTCATAGGTGCAAAGATACTGGAAGCTGGATGCTTTGGTTTGTAAGAAGGAGATTAATTGGATATTGGATGTTGGATATTAGATGGAGGATGTTGGATATAAGACCCCGGATGGTTTCAAACATCCTCCATCTAATATCCTCCATCTAATATCCAACATCCAGTATCCAACATCCAGTATCCAATCCCCAGCTTGCCGTATCTTCGTTCTTCAATGAAAAACTATTTCCTCAAAACTCCCTGGTTGCTGAAAAAAATATTTCCCTCCTATGTATGGAGTATGGATGGAACAGGGAATACAATCTATCTCAGTTTTGATGATGGTCCGCACCCGGTGGCTACACCCTTTGTGCTGGACGTGTTGAAGAAATACCGGGCAAAAGCTACTTTTTTCTGTATTGGTAAAAATGTACAGGCTTATCCACATTTATATGAGCGTATTATCCGGGAGGGGCATTTTGTAGGCAATCATACCCAGGACCATTTGAATGGATGGAAAACAAAAGATGATCTGTATTTACAAAATGTATCGGAAGCCGGGACTTATATACATTCGGACCTGTTCAGACCACCATATGGCCGGATCCGTTCTTCCCAGGCAAAAAAAATACAGGGCATGAAGATCATCATGTGGGATGTGCTGAGTGGTGATTTTGATACAAAACTTTCCGGCGATCAATGTTTCCGGAATGTGATCAAATATACACGGCCGGGATCGATCATTGTTTTTCACGACAGTGAAAAAGCATTGCCCAGATTACAGTTTTTCTTGCCGGAAATGATGAAATATTTTACAGGAAAGGGGTACCGGTTTGCGGGGATAAAAAATTCTTGATCTAACTCAAGTTAAAATGTGGAAAAAGAAAAAAGCCCGAAGTAAGGCTTATAAATTGTTGATTATCACTTAAAAATTTAGGGCCTGGGTAGAAACCCTGGCCCGTTTTTAATCCGTACCCTATGAAAACTG
>CAZGSG010000380.1:0-5644 GCA_964528095.1 uncultured Terrimonas sp. | reverse complement strand
ATTTTCAGCAACAGCAGTAAAAAATTATTTTAAACGATTTGATACAGCTTTCAAAGGGCATGATATTTCTTACCTGCGCGCTTTTTTTAATGATAGTTATGAAGTGGATGATGCAAGGGGACAGGCGAACTGGACGCCACAATTGTTTGCTGAATTCAAACAAAGAAAAGGATATGATCTCCGGGAACAATTGCCTGCTCTTTTTGGAAAAGCCGATGCTGTCACTAATAGCCGGGTAATCTATGATTATCGTTCAGTGATCGATGAATTATTATTGGAACATTTCACCATGGGATGGAAAAAATGGGGTGTGGGTAAAAGTGCGATGCTGCGTAACCAGTCGCACGGTTCGCCAGCCAATACTTTGGACCTGTACAGTGTAGTGGATATTCCCGAAACGGAAGGAACAGAAATACTTCGTTTCAAGTTTGCTACTTCTGCTGCAAATGTCTCGGGCAAACAATTGGTATCCTCTGAATCGGCTACCTGGCTCAATGAACATTTTCTCTCATCCTGGGGCGATGTAAAAAAAGCGATCGATCTTTATTTTATTGGTGGGGTGAATCATATTTTTTATCACGGTACAGAATATTCTCCCAAAGACGCGCCATGGCCAGGCTGGTTATTTTACGCGGCAGTACATTTTCAGCCTACCAATCCACAGTGGAAGGATTTTCATGCGCTGAACAGTTATATCACCCGGTCTCAGTCGTTTTTACAAACAGGCAAGGCTGATAATGATGTGCTGTTGTACTACCCGATAGTTGACCGGTATTCAGAACCTGGTAATACACTACTGCAACATTTCGATGGCATGGAGCGGAATTTTGAAAAAACGGAATTTGAACATGTATCAAAATGGATGCTGGAGAAAGGATATACGTTTGATTTCTTTTCAGACCGTCAATTGCAGCATTTCGCGGTGGCAGGTAATAAAATAGTCAGCAGTGGTAATAATTATAAAACCATTCTCCTGCCTGCTAATAAATTGATACCCGAGGCAAGTATGAAAAAACTGCTGGAGCTTGCGGCAAAAGGAGCGACTATTCTTTTTTATAAAAACGCGCCGGCCGATATACCAGGTTTCTACAACCTGGAAACAAGAAGAAAGAGTTTTAAAGAGATGTTGAGCCAATTAAAATTTTTACCGGTAGAAAAAACTGATAAAAACGGTTCATATAGTATGGCATCGCTTGGCAGGGGAGAATTCTATATAAGCAGTGAACTGGAAGTCTTATTAAACAAGGCCTCTGTTCAACAGGAAAAAATGGTCGAAGAAGGATTACAATTCTCAAGGAGAAAAAATAAGGACGGCCTATTTTATTTTATAACAAATACGACGGGTAAGGCCGTTGATACATGGGTGCCTTTGCAAACAAAATTTATTTGCGCGGCCATATTTGATCCTATGACGGGTAAGAAGGGAATGGCTAAGGTCAAAGGGGAAAGTTCTTCCGATGCGAAAATATTACTGCAGTTGCAACCCAATGAATCAGTGATCGTACAAACATTTAGCGCTGTCAGGAAAAGTACGCTTTATCCATATATTGATAAAGCCGGTGAAACAATTAAGTTAAAAGATGACTGGACAATCGATTTTCTCGAAGGTGGTCCCGTGGTTCCCGCAAGATCACTGATCGATCACCTGGGCTCATGGACCGAGCTGGATGGAGATGATGTAAAGAATTTTTCGGGTATTGCTAAATACACTACCACATTTAAAAAACCCGGCGATAATGCAGGTACCTGGTTGTTGGACCTTGGGAAAGTAAATGAAACGGCAGAAGTATTCCTGAATGGTAAAAAGCTGGCGACACTGATCGGGCCTGTATTCCAGGTACTGATCCCTGCCGGCAGCCTGCAGGCCAATAATAAACTGGAAATAATTGTGGCAAACCTGATGGCCAACAGGATCAGCTATATGGACCGTAATTATATTCCATGGAAAATATTTTATAATACCAATATGCCCGCCAGGAAAAAGGAAAATGTAAAAGATGGGTTATTCGATGCTTCCGCATGGAAACCGCTGCCATCAGGACTATCCGGCCCGGTAACGCTCACGCCATTAAAATGATGCTATGAGATCCAGTAAACCATTTCTTCTCATAGCCTGGCTCTTGCTTTTATTATCCGTACAATTGTGCGCGCAAAAAGCAGCGACAAAACCTTTATATGATGATCCGGTTTATCATGGGGCGGCCGATCCCGTGATTGTATATAACAAACATGTAAAAAAATGGTGGATGTTCTATACCAACCGGCGCGCCACGCTTAATGACAGCAGTGGCGTGGCCTGGGTGCATGGTACCCGAATCGGGATTGCTGAATCGGCAGACGGACAAAACTGGAAATATAAGGATACAGCGAATATCAATTACCGCCCGGATGAAGGTTATACATTCTGGGCCCCCGATATCATAGAAGAGAAAGGCGTGTTTCATATGTATCTCACGTATGTGCCGGGAAGTTTCATCAACTGGAATCATCCACGGGTGATCATTCACCTGCAGAGCAGTGATCTGCTCAATTGGGACTATCAATCTACACTCAGCCTGGTGAATCAAAAAGTGATTGATGCCAGTGTATACAAACTTCCTGATGGCAGTTGGCGGATGTGGTATAATAATGAACTTGATGGGAAGTCCATTTATTATGCCGATAGCAAAGACCTGTATAACTGGACGGATAAAGGAAAAGCAATTGCAGCCAGGGGGGAGGGACCGAAGACATTCCGCTGGCAGGACAGGTATTTTATGATCGTTGATGCATGGAAGGGAATGGAAGTGTATTCGTCCACAGACCTGTTGAACTGGACCAAACAACCGGAGCGTATCCTCGAACAACCTGGTGGTGGTACAGATGACCAGGCTATTGGTGGGCATTGCGAAGTGACCGTCAATAATAACAAGGCCTATGTGTATTACTTCACCCACCCAGGGCGCAGGAAAGATAAACCAGCGATAAAAAATTCATTTGATGATAAAAGAAGTGTGATACAGGTAGCGGAATTGCATTATATAAATGGGGTAATCACCTGCGACAGGGATGAACAGGTAAAAATAAAACTCAAGCCAGCCCGGTAACGACCGGTCTTTTATAACAATAATAGAACGTATGAAAAAAACAGTCGTGTTATTTTGGATACTTGTGATAAATGCTACTACTCTTGTACAGGCGCAGCAAAAGGAGATCCAGTATCTCTCCGGTACAGATACCAAACATACTGTCAAATGGGATTTCTTTTGTACAGGCGGGCGAAACAGCGGCAACTGGACAAAGATAGAAGTGCCGAGTTGCTGGGAGCAACAGGGTTTTGGAAATTATAACTATGGCAGGGATTATAAAACCAATGGAAAGAACAGCCGGTTTTATGATGAGAAAGGCATGTATAAATATCAATTCAAAGTACCTGCCGGCTGGAAGGGAAAACAGGTGAATATCGTATTTGATGGCAGCATGACCGATACGGAAGTGAAGATCAATGGTCAGCTTGCCGGTGCGATCCACCAGGGGGCGTTTTACCGGTTTAAATACGATATCAGCACCCTGGTCAATTTTGATAAAACCAATACACTTGAGGTAACGGTTAGTAAAATGAGCGCAGATGCAAGTGTGAACAATGCGGAGCGCCTGGCAGATTATTGGGTATTGGGAGGCATTTTTCGCCCTGTATTTCTTGAAGCCATGCCCAGGCAGTATATTGATTATGTAGGGATCGATGCAAAAGCAAATGGAAAATTTGCCATGCAGGTATGGACAAAGGGGTTAAAACAAAATGCTACACTGGTTACTACGATTATCGATGGAAATAATAAGACGCTTGCCAGTTTTAAAAAATCAGTCTTGCAAACAGATAGTTTTACCCTGGTAGATAAAGAACTGGCCGCTATTAAGACCTGGACATCAGAAACGCCGAACCTTTATACAGCCAGCGTAGTATTGCAGGACGCCGCAGGCAAAAAATTATATGAACTCAGGGAGAAATTCGGTTTTCGTACGATCGAGATCCGGCCTGGGATGGGCGTGTATATCAATGGAACGCAGGTGAAATTTAAGGGCACCAACCGGCATTGCTGGTGGCCGGAAACCGGGCGTGCATTGAGCGATGATCAACAACTCATGGATGTGCTGTTGTTAAAGGAAATGAATATGAATGCTGTTCGTTGCAGTCACTATCCTCCTGATAAATTATTCCTTCAGTTATGTGATTCTCTCGGCATCTATGTGCTGAATGAACTGGCTGGCTGGCAAAAGTATTATTCAACCAAAGCAGGACAACCGTTGGTAAAGGAACTTGTTCTCCGTGATCTGAACCATCCTTCTATCATTTTCTGGGACAATGGAAATGAGGGAGGTACCAATAAGGAACTGGATGCTGATTTTGTAAAATGGGATTTTCAACAGCGACCGGTCATTCATCCGCATCACCGGCCAGGCAACCAGTTCAATGGAATTGATTGCAATCATTATGAAGATTATTACAGCACACAGAAAATTTTGAACGATTCGCTGATCTATATGCCTACTGAATTTTTGCATGCGCAGGATGATGGCGGTGCTGGTGCGGCGATGGAGGATTTCTGGAACCTGCATTGGAGTTCACAAAAATCTGCCGGCGGTTTTATCTGGGCTATGGTAGATGAAGCTATTGTGCGCACCGATCTCAATAATGTACTGGATGCAAATGGCCTGAATGCCAATGACGGCATATTGGGACCGCACCGGGAGAAAGAAGGCAGTTTCTATGCATTGCGGGAAATATTCTCACCTATCCGTCTGGATATGCCTGTGCAACTTCCCGTGCTCTTTAGTGGTAAGATCGCGTTGGATAATCGGTTTCATTTTACCAATGCCAGTCAATGTGAATATCATTGGGCCCTGGTCAATTACAGTAAGCCATTTGACCGGTTCAATGGGTATGTGGTCAAACAAAAAGGAACCATTGCTGCACCTGATATTGCTCCAACAAAAAAAGGGTTTCTTTCTATTAATCTTCCAGCGGATTTCAGGAATTACGATGCCCTGGTGATAGTGGCAAAGGATCCTGCCGGTAAAGAGCTGTATAAATGGACCTCGGGTATAAAAACACCGGAGGCGATGATCAAAGACCTCGTGACCGTTAAAAATGATTCCGCATTTGTTAAAGAAACAGATAGTACCTATATACTTACGGGTGGGGAAGTGAGTGTAGTGCTGGACAAAAAGACCGGCAACCTTCTTACTACCAAAAACACAGCGAATGATTATGTACTATCATTTAATAATGGCCCGGTGCTGGTGAAAGGAAATGCGACAGTTGTTAGCAGTAAGACATATAAGCAGGGAAACAATCAAGCGGTAGAGTTTACCTATAGCGGCGGCAACATGTTGTATACTAAATGGAGCATCAATGCCAGTGGGTGGACTACATTGGATTATGAATATACTATTGGCGGTGATCAACCTTTTGCAGGCATCAGTTTTAGTTATCCGGAGAATTATGTTCTTGGTAGCCGCTGGCTGGGCAAAGGCCCATCGCGTCAATGGAAAAATCGTTTACAGGGAACTCCTGTCAATGTATGGCAAAACCTGTATAATAATACGAACACCGGCTATTCGCCCGTTGTGTATCCGGAATTCAAAGGGTATTACGGTGAAATAT
>CAZGSG010000379.1:0-5653 GCA_964528095.1 uncultured Terrimonas sp. | reverse complement strand
AGCAAGCACTGGTTCAAATGAAAGTTACCCTGGAAAAATCCAGGCTCCGGAGGAGTATCCTGTTTATAGAAGCTTACACCAGGCGGTAATGGCTCCAGGGGAGCTTCCTATCAGGTTTTTGTTGTCAACATATTATCTTACTGAACGATTAATTTTTTACTTCGAGTCAAGGAGACTCCTCCGGAGTCCTGTCTGTATTTTGCACGGTTTGCTATAAACAGGATGCTCCTCCGGAGTAGAGTAATAAGACAATCTTCAGCAAGCACTGGTTCAAATGAAAGTTACCCTGGAAAAATCCAGGCTCCGGAGGAGCATCCTGTTTATAGAAGCCCATCCGCCAGGCGGTAATGGCTCCAGCGGAGCCTCCTATTAAATTTGTCTGATCAACCATAGTCAAGATTATCGTTACGGAACGATTAATTGATTAGGATGAGTCAAGGGTGCTCCTGAGTCCTGTATATTTTTGCATGTTTCAAATAATGCTCGAAATAATGGGTGTTAAATTATTGGACAGCCAAAATTCATCGCCCATTGTTTGCACGATCAACTCTAGAATATTATCTGCACTTAAAAACTGTTTACTGAACCCTGCACCTCAAACATTGAACCTTTTCAACTTTCTTTAAACAACGTAGCAATATCATTATGCTTAAACACAAACCCCGACTCCTGTATTTTCCGGCTGCTTACGGTGGCACTTTTCAATACTTCGATACTCATTTCACCGAGAACAAGTTTTAAAACAAAGGCGGGCACGTGTACTGGCAAATAGCGATTTTTATTTTTATCCTTTGCCAATTGTAGTATAAATGTTTTATTGGAAACAGGTTGCGGAGCAACGGCATTGTACACGCCTTGCATTTGTTCATTTTCTATAGCCCTCAAATAAATGCCTATCAGGTCATCGATATGTATCCAGCTGATGACCTGCCGGCCACTGCCTAAGATCGTAGCCAGTCCAAATTTCAATGGCCGCTTGAATTCGGTAAGCGCACCACCTTCCCTGCTTACTACAATGCCGGTCCTGATCTTTACCAACCGTATGCCTGTGTGCAGTAGCGGATCGAGACTTTCTTCCCATTTTTTACAGGTGCTGCCCAGGAAATCCCTGGCAGGAGGATCGTTTTCTATAAAAGGACGGGGATTGGGAATCACAGGATCGGGACCGTACCAGCCGATCGCCGATGAACTGATAACGGCTTTGATCGTATTGGGCATTTCTTTCATTGCTTTTACGATCAGCTCTCCGCTTTTTACCCGGCTGTCCACGATCTCTTTTTTTCTTTTGCCGGTCCACCTTTTATCGGCAACGCCGGCACCTGCAAGATGTACTATGTAATCAGCGGCTTCGATGGCTTGCCGGTCGATCGTTTGCCCGGCAATATCCCAGCTGGCATAGGACAGATTGCC
Organism: uncultured Terrimonas sp.; assembly: GCA_964528095.1. GTDB lineage: Bacteria > Bacteroidota > Bacteroidia > Chitinophagales > Chitinophagaceae > CAZGSG01. The sequence goes on along the minus strand of CAZGSG010000379.1, from coordinate 4,243 downwards.
CGCGGGTGGTGGCTGATGGCTGGCTCCCCTTGACAAAATAATAACCTTGTGGTTTTTTGCAAGCAGGGCTGCGCTGAGTGCCTTACCGATTAGTCCCGTCCCGCCTGTTATAAGCACTGTGGCCATATTTTTAATTTTGAGTATAACACCGTTACCGGCAGATTGTTATTTTTTTATAAGATAGTACTCAAAAAAGCTATCTTCATAAGGAATTAATTCATGCATATGAGTTCTATCCTGTCGATTAATAATCTTTCAAAATCCTATGGGGCGATCCGCGCGCTGAATGATGTATCATTTACTGTGCCACAAGGAAGCGTATTTGGCATTCTTGGTCCAAATGGAAGCGGAAAGACCACCCTGCTCGGTATTGTCATGGATGTGCTGCACAGTACTTCAGGAAGTTTTTCATGGAATGGTCAACCCAGTTCGAGTGCATTGCGCAAAAAAATAGGTACCCTGTTGGAAACACCTAACTTCTATCATTACCTGAGTGGAAAAGCAAATCTTGAAATTGCTGCCGCTATCAAACAAAGAGGCGCGGAAGATATCGACAGGGTACTGGAAACAGTAAACCTGCTACAACGCAAGGATTCGAAATTCAGCACCTATTCATTGGGGATGAAACAGCGCCTGGCTATTGCTTCTGCGCTGCTGGGTAATCCGGATATTCTTGTATTTGACGAACCCACCAATGGGCTTGATCCGGCAGGTATCGCGGAGATCAGGGAACTGATCAAACAATTGAATGCACAGGGCAAGACGATCATCATGGCCAGTCATATCCTTGATGAAGTAGAAAAAGTTTGTACCCATGTTGCCATCATACAAAAAGGCGTATTGAAAACGACCGGTACGGTAAACGAAGTACTGTCGGGCACCAGCTCCACCGATACCAGCATTTCTATCGAAGTAAGCGCAGATGATATAACCGCATTGCAGGCGATCCTGCAACAACTGCCAGGCGTTGTGAGTGTATCGATAACAGGTAATATAATACAACTTGTATGCAGTGAGTCGCTTACCACGACACGTATCAATGCGCATTGTTTTGAAAAAGGAATAACATTAAGCCTGCTTAGCCAGAAAAGAAAGAACCTGGAGACGAGGTTCCTGGAAATAACCGGCAATCAAAGTGACCGATAATATCCTTACTAAAAATATACCTGAATTATGCTCAACTTATTCAAGATCGAATGGATGAAAGTAAAAGGCTACCGGGCCTTCTGGGTACTCTTCGGTAGTTTTATTATCCTCTTCCCCCTTAGCTTCTACATTTTCGTTAAGCTATTCATTAAAACATTCGGAGCTGCTACCGCTTCAAACCAGGAAAACATGCTAAAGGAAATGTTAGGGGATCCTACCATTTTCCCCCGGGTTTGGTTATCAAGCAGCTGGTTTGGCGGAATTTTCGTGATTATACTGGGCATGTTATATATTCTCCTTGTTACCAATGAAGTTCAATACCGTACTCACCGGCAAAATATCATAGACGGCTGGAGTCGTTTTGATTTCTTAAAAGCCAAATTTTCCGTACTTATCTTTTTTGTACTGGTATCAACATTGATGGTTTTTCTATGTGGCTTCCTGACCGGGCAGGTATATACTCCGGCTAACGGGGCGTCGATGACGGACGGCATTTATTACCTGGGATATTTTGCATTGATGGCAACCATGTATCTGCTTGTAGCTTTCCTGATCGCCATTCTTGTAAAACGAACCGGGCTTAGTATCATCATTTATTTTGCTTACGTCTGCCTGCTTGATAATATATTATGGGGCCTTTTAACGATGAATAATGGCCAGACAGGATATTTTCTGCCATTAGAAACAACGGACTCACTCATCCCCGCTTTCTTCAAACCCTACCTATTTGAAAAAAGAACGCTCGCTGATAGTACGCTCATCATATCGGCCGTGATCTATATGGTCGTGTTTGCAGCTGTTATAAAAAATTATTTTCAGAAAACCGACCTGAAAACATAACCAGGGCTATACCATTAAAAAGATTTTATCGATTTCGACTATTTAACAAACTACAGGTAATTCCTGATCTGGCTATTGTAAATTTTACCCGAATACGCTACCTATCATTAGTAATTTTATAACTATGAAAATCAATTTGCTGTTGCCGGCATTGCTGTTTTCGCTATTTTCTTTTGCGCAGGCAACAGCATATATTCCTATAGCAGGTACAAAGCTCAGCATGATACCTCCCCCGGGATTTACTGCCGCTACCGGTTTTAGTGGCTTCCAGTATGAGGCAAAAAACGCATCGATCGTTGTTACGGTAATACCCGGCCCTTTGGATGAAGTAAGCAAAGGCTTCTCTGCGGAAACGATAAAACAAAATGGCATGACCCTTCTGGATAAAAAGATAGTTGACCTGCCAACTACCAAGGCTGATCTATACAACGTGAGCCAGGAAGGCAATGGCACCACCTATTACAAAAAAATACTCGTTTTTGGTGATGCAAAACAAACTGTTCTTATCAATGGCATGTATCCTGCCGCAAGTAAATCTTTAGAGGCGGGTATAGAAAAATCAATCTTATCGGTCATATTCAACGATAAGCCAGAAGAAGACCCCATAGCTGCGGCGGCATTTTCACTGGATGTGAATGGCACCACATTACAGTTCACAAAAGCGGTTTCCGGCAGTCTTATCTATACCCGTGATGGAAAGATTCCTACTGCCGCTGAAGACAAAGCCGTATTTGTAGGATCGGCTTCGCTGACACCCGTTGCTGTTACCGATAAAAAACAATTTTCACTGGCCCGGTTAAAAAAATTACCCAATGGCGAAACAACTATCGCAAAGGAAACAAACCCGGTCACAATCGACAACCTGAATGGGTTTGAAATAATAGCCGATGGCATCACTGCAGAGGGTAAAAAACAACTGGTGTACCAGGTGATATTGTTCATAGATAAAGGTGGCTATTATATTTTATATGGTTCTGCCGCTGACAAATTGGAAAATAACCTGGCAGATTTTAAAAAGATCGCCCAAACATTTCAACAGAAAAAATGAAGCAATTATTAGCACTCTACCTGTTATTCACTCTTCATGTGCAGGTTAACGCCCAGGCAGATACTTCCCATTCCTATGCAGGCAATCCTGTTTTTCCTGGTTGGTATGCAGACCCCGAGGGAATTATTTTCAGGAATACCTATTGGATCTATCCAACTTTTTCAGCTCCTTATAATAAACAGGTGTTCCTGGACGCATTCTCCTCACCTGACCTGGTAAACTGGACCAAACATTCCCGCATCCTTGATACAGCCAGTATAAAATGGGCCAGGCGCGCGATGTGGGCTCCTGCTATTATTGAGAAAAAAGGGCGCTATTATTTATTTTTTGGAGCCAACGATATTCAAAGCGATGCCGAGTATGGCGGTATTGGTGTGGCTGTCGCGGATAATCCCGCAGGTCCTTTCAAAGACCACCTGGGCAAACCATTGGTTGATAAGTTTCATAACGGTGCGCAACCGATCGACCAATTCGTTTTTAAAGATGCGGACGGACAGTATTACCTGATATACGGTGGCTGGAGACATTGCAATATCGCCAAACTTAACGCAGAGTTCACCGGTTTTATTCCTTACGCGGATGGCAGTACTTTTAAAGAGATCACACCACAGAATTATGTAGAAGGCCCGTTTATGTTTATACGGAATGGGAAATATTATTTTATGTGGTCGGAAGGCGGTTGGACAGGGCCGGACTATAGTGTGGCATACGCGATAGCCGATTCACCATTCGGTCCATTTAAAAGAGTTGGTAAAATATTGCAGCAGGATCCGGCGATTGCAACAGGCGCAGGCCATCATTCAGTCATCCATGATCCCGCACAGGACAATTGGTATATCGTGTATCATCGCAGGCCATTGGGTGAAACGGATGGTAATTCAAGGGCCACTTGTATTGACCGGATGTATTTTGATGCAGATGGGTTGATAAAACCGGTGAAGATCACGAATGAAGGAGTGAAAAAGAATTTGCTCAGGTAAGTGCAATGGTTTGTTGCATGACCCACAATAGGATTATTTAATAAAATGTCAACCCTTCTTCGGAGGGGTTTTACACGGCGTATTTTAGAATAGCCTTTCTGTTTCGATTAATATTTTGTTGTAGAGATTGAAGAATTGTCCTTCTTATCCCTGCATCACTAACATAGCGACAGGTTTCACACAGAGCTAAGGAGTAAATGAGATAGAGAATAGTCTGGCTATTTATACA
>CAZGSG010000378.1:0-5657 GCA_964528095.1 uncultured Terrimonas sp. | reverse complement strand
CACCTTACCATCTACTACCACGGGCTTTGTCCTGTCTGCCAGCGGCCGGGAAAAATCAACGAAATTATTTCCATCAGGCGTTACTTCGTATACCCTGAAATCAGCACCTACCAATAAATTCAGCCACTTTACATATTTAGTCAGATCCCATTGCGCATCCGCGTGATAAGTACGGCTGAGCTGGCGCAACCAGGCGCCTCCTGTTGCAGGTGCCCCTGCTACAGAGTTGGCATGGTCCCAGTTATTGATTGTTATAATCCTGTTTTTCAAAGCATCAAATGCGGCAGTACCTGGCTCTGCTCTTCCGGCATCTGCTACTAGCCTTGCCTGCCGCATAGCAGCAGCCAGGTCAGCATTGGTACCATTGGGGCCCAGCTGGCTTTGCAATGAAGCTTTGAAAGCATCACGCCAGGAGTTATTAGAGCGATTGGTAAGATCGAGGTTATCAGCCAATGGTTTCAGGTTATATGAGTCACCGGTATTCTCTATCGATACATAGGTCCTTATCACATAATCAGCTCCCTTTAATTCCAGCTTGTGATTCTGCACATGCAGGTTATCCAACTGGATCTTGTTGCCCCGCTGGAATATACCATCCATTTGTCCAAAACGATAGGCATATGATAATTCCGCGTTCTTAGTAAACCGATAATGCAAAGCCAGGTCAGCCTTTATATTTGTAACGATTGGGTTCACCAGGTCTTTCTCATAATAACCCGTACGACGAACCAGGAATGTATTGTTAGGTGTATTCTTATAAGTGATCCCGCTTATCGATACCGCGTTGCTGCCCGCATCATCGGCATATTTATTCCATGCATCATAGGCAGGATTGTTTTCTGGCCCGTTCAACTCAGGATAATTGGGATTAGCAGTAACGAGGTTATTAGGGTTTTGATCAATCCTTGTATCGGATTGCCAGTCAGTACCACGCAGGTAGCTGAAGTTAACCTTGAAGGCAAACTTATCATTGAATGCCTGCGCATAACGAATAGCTGATTCAGTCAGTATTTTGGCACCCGAACCCGACTCTCCAACATGATTCACGCCTGTGCGCTGGTATACGCTCAATCCCTGGTACTTGAATGGACTTTTTGTAAGCAGGTTAGCCAATCCGTTGATCGCGTTCATACCATATAATGCAGATGCAGCACCCGGCGTTACCTCTACACTTTCTATATCCAGTTCAGAGGGTCCGATAGAATTACCCAGGGGAACACCTAATGTAGCCGCCTGCACATCTACCCCATCATTCAACTGTACAAATCGAAAATTATTGGGAATATTAAATCCACGGGTATTCGGAATTTTAAAAGTAAGACTGGAAGTAGTCAATTGTACTCCTTTCAGGTTTTCCAGCGCGTCATAAAAACTGGGGGCCGGGGATTCTTTTATTGCACGCAAACTTAATTTTTCAATGGCCACCGGTGATTTTAATATACTTTCCTGTACCCGCGATGCGGTAACCACCACATCACTTCCAAGTATGGTTTGGGTAACAAGCTCTACCTGCAGGTTTGATCCCAGGCTGGTCACTTCAACATGTTGTTCTTTAAAACCGACAGAAGAAAATGTAAGTATAAACGGGAGTTTTGTCTTTGTACGAAGCTTGAAATCACCTGCCTTATTGGTGATCGTACCGGCCACGGTCCCTTTTACCTGCACGCTCACGTCGGCGAGGGGTTGTTGTCTTTCCTGGTCACTCACATGACCCGAAATCTCGATCAGTGTATTGTCCTGTGCAATAAGATTAGTAGTGGTCAACGTAAGCAGCGCTAATAACGCTGGCAATAACTTTTTCATATAAAAATTTTAAACAGTTGTTGTTGAGTATAAGTAGATAAATCTCGATTGGCTGGTCAGCATATGAAAAGATCAGATGCCACCTTACGCACAATAATCAGTATAGGGAAAACGGTTGTATTTATTAGTTCAACATCGTGTGCCGCGAATAGAGAAGGCATGTAAATGACAGCAGGAAAGGATAATTTCTCATAAAACAAATTATTGTTCAGTTGATCACTTATTGAAGATCGAAAATAGGAAAATAATATTATCCTACCAATTTAGTAGACTAATATTTTAAAAGAATATTCACTCTTATTCTTGTTTGAAAAGATCAGAATATCTTGATGAGTATTTTCATGCTCCAGAAAATGATCAGTATGCCCAGCAGCAGGAAAGCGGTTTTCTTGGGCAACCTTCCAGCCAATTTCGCAGCAAGTGGCGCGGCCAGGGTGCCTCCCACAATAAGCGCAAGGATGACCTGCCAGTGACTTACCCCTATTACTGTAAAAAAAGTGAATGCGCTGGCAAGTGTTACAAAAAACTCTGTCATGCTGACGGTGCCCACAACATATTTATGGCTCCTTCCTGTATTGATCAGGGTACTTGTGACGATTGGGCCCCAGCCTCCACCACCAAATGAATCAAAAAATCCCCCGGTTCCGGCCAACGCACTATACCGCTTGAATTTTTTTGCTGGTTTTATCTGCCGGAAGGCGTTGACAATAAATTTTATACCAAGCAATAATGTATATATTGCTATGATGGGTCGTATATAACTACTGTATTTTTCACCCAGATACACCAGGGCCAATGCACCCGCAATGGCGCCTAGCACCCCTGGTATCACCAGGGCTTTGAATAGCTTCATGTTTACATTCCCGAATTTATAATGACTGTACCCTGAAGCTCCACTGGCAAACATCTCCGCGGTATGGATACTTCCGCTGATAGACGCGGGACTTACTCCTACGGACAACAATACTGTAGCACTGGTAACTCCATAACCCATACCCAATGATCCATCTACCAGCTGTGCTACAAAACCCGCCAATACCATCCAGTGAAAATTTTTGTCCAGTGTTTTGTACCAGGTCACCGTATCATCGGCCAACTGGCGAACAGGTATATAAGAGAAAATAAAATGACCAATAAGCATCACCGTAAATATTCCTAATGAATACATGACGATCTTCTTCCATTTTCGTCCCGATTCATTTTCATTTTCTACAAGTACTTTGGTAAGCGCATTCAGTTTTTTTACTTTTTCCTCGAAATTACCGTTTAGCCTGTTGCGTACCCGCTGCAGGTTGACGATCACCTCGTCAAGTTCACCAGGCAATGCTTCATTCAATACTTCTTTGATTCTTTTCGCCGCTGTGGGAGATTTTCCATTTGTTGAGATAGCGATCTTCAGATTACCTTTCTTCACAATAGAGCCCAGGTAGAAATCACAGAGATCGGGCGTATCTGCGACGTTGATCAGTTTATTCTTTTCTTTGGCATCGGTATGTATGGCTGCACTCACACTCCTGTCGTTAACAGCTACAATAATGACATCATTCTCTTCAAGATCGGCCGTACGATAAGGACGCTCCTCCAATATCACCGATGGATGGTCCTGTGCAAGCACCCTGATCGCCTGGCTGATTTCCGTAGCCACCAGCAATACTTTTGTGGAAGGTGAATTGTGTACAATTGCATGGAGCTTCTCCAATCCTACCTTCCCACCTCCTACGATCAGTACACGCAGCAGGTCAAGTTTTAAGAAAACCGGGAACAATTCATTTTGCTCCTTTTTCTTATCAACTTCGTTTATATATAATTGTTCCTCCATTAATTGAAATTGATAATGGCCTTTTTACATTTCAGCGATCCTGTAAGTATAAACATGCTGTTGATTTTTATTTTCCAAAACACTGGCAACAATGAGCCTTTAATTTCCCCCGATCCATTTCCTTTGTGAAAAATCGCCAAAATTTTCTCCTATCGATCTTTCATTTTTATATACGCTAAACAACCCATCCAGCGTTTTCAATATTTCTTCTTCGTTTATTCCTGATTTGAATTTTGTATTTAGCCGCTCACCTGTCCTGTCACCCCCAATATGCAAATTATATTGTCCATACGCAGTGCCAATAAAACCGATCTCGGCAGCGGGTGAACGTCCACATCCATTCGGGCAGCCTGTCATCCTCAGCGTGATCTCTTCCTCCTGCAAGCCATACCTGGTAAGCAATGGCTCAATTTTCGAGATCAGCGTGGGCAGGTATCGTTGTGCTTCTGCCAACGCGAGAGGGCAGGTATTAAAAGCAACACAGGCTATGGAGTTTTTTCTTACAGCGCTGGCATTATCGGTATGTGTTATGATGCCAAACTGTTCAAGCAATGCCTGTATCGCTGGTTTATCTTTTTCTGCAATATCACTCACTATAACATTCTGGTTACCCGTAAAGCGAAAATTCGTCTTACCCGTTTTAGCTATTTCCAGCAATGCTGTCTTCAATGCAAGATTATTTTCATCGAGCACACGACCATTTTCTACAAACACCGTATAATACCAGTTGCCTGCATGGTTCTGCCGCCAGCCATAATGATCTTTTCTTTCAGTAAACTGGTAGGGTTTTGCCTCTTCCAGTTTGAACCCACATCTTTTTTCCAGCTCCTCTTTAAATGTTTCTACACCTAACCGGTCAATCGTGTATTTCAAACGGGCCAGTTTCCTGTCAGCCCGGTTGCCATGATCACGCTGTATCGTCATGATCTCATATACTGCTTTCAGGATCTTTTCTTCTGTATCCACAAACCCCAATATCGTTGCAAGACGTGGATAGGTATCGGCATTACCATGTGTCGCACTTAATCCACCACCGGCAGCTATATTAAATCCTTTTAGAACATTATTTTCTATGACTGCTATCAACCCTATATCATTGGTAAATACATCCACATCATTATTCGGAGGGATAGCGATAGCGATCTTGAATTTTCTTGGCAGGTACCTGTCCTGGTAAAGCGGGTCTTCTTCTTTCCTGTCTTCTATCTGTTCTTCATCCAGCCAGATCTCGTAATAAGCCCTTGTTTTTGGCAAAGCGAGGGTACTGATCTTATCGGCAAATGCAAATACCGCAGCATGTATAGGCGATTCATCAGGATTTGCGCTGCACATGACATTCCTGTTCACATCACCACAGGCCGCGATAGAATCCAGGTGCAGGGTATTGAATGCCTGTATGGTAGGCTTGATGGCCGATTTAATAATCCCGTGCAGCTGCACCGTTTGCCTCGTGGTTATTTTAATAGTACCGGTAGAATGCTCACCGGCCACATGATGCAGGCCAATCCATTGTTCAGGTGTAATAAGACCACCAGGCAGGCGGAGACGGATCATATAAGAATATAACCACTCCAGTTTTTTATTACTGCGTTCTTCTCTCCTGTCGCGGTCATCCTGCTGGTACATGCCATGAAATTTCAGCAGGCTCTGGTCATCTTCTCTCAGCGCACCGGTAACGGGATCCTGCAGGCTCTCTTTAAGAGTGCCCCGAAGCCCATCGCTTGCTGTTTTGATCCGTTCTACAGGTGATAGTTTCATTTTCAATTATTTTGAAGCAGGTATCTGCAATCACAATTTTATTTCCTTATTCTCAATAAACATCTTTCTCATACCTGTTCTCTTTCTTCAATTGTTCAAGGTATTTTTTTGCTTCTTCTTTTGTTTTCTTTCCTTCTTCTTCTATTATTTCCAATAATACATTTTCCACATCCCTGCTTATCGGGTCTTTTGTACCGCTGATAAATACTGAAGCGCCCTTATCGATCCAGCTATACAGTTCGTTTGCTTTTTCCTTCATACGATGTTGCAAATAGAT
>CAZGSG010000377.1:0-5693 GCA_964528095.1 uncultured Terrimonas sp. | reverse complement strand
TCTCGCTTTTAAGCTGATCCTAACAATGCAGATGCGTATTTTCGCGTCGAAGCCCAGCTTTTCATATTAGCGAGACGCGAAAGCTCTTGTGGTTTTCGTAAGCCTTCACAGGAAAACTATCTCCGATAATTCTGATAGCTGAATGTCATCTTTTCTTAACTCATCAGCCAATATAAAAATCATACATTATAGTTCACGTTTTTAATTTTAATTTTAATTAAATTCTAAAAATGATAAAACATTTTTAGTTATTATTTTTCAATTGCCTTTAGGCGGTTCAGGAAAAACAAAATCTTTTCCTTTATTAATATTCTGGGACTTGGTATCGGCATCAGTGCGGCCCTGGTCATTTACCTGATGGTACAACATGATTTCAGCTATGAAAAATTCAGGAAGGATGGCGACAGGATCTACCGGGTTGTTTCCGATCTCACTTTTGCAGGAGGAGCTGAATTCAAAAATTCGGGGATACCGATGCCTTTTCCTGAAGCTGCGAGGAAAGAGCTCACCGGGCTCGATATCGTTACCCATTTCGTTACTTTATATGAGCCTACGGTCTCCATAGCAATTACGGGCAACCAATCTCCTGCCGTATTTAAAAAACAGACCGGTGCGATCTATGCCGATCAATATTATTTTTCTTTGTTCGAACACGAATGGCTGGCAGGTTCAAAGGAAACAGCATTAAAAGATCCTTACCAGCTAGTGCTTACGGAAAAAAGGGCAAAGATCTATTTCGGTAATATCCCGCCTGCTTCCATTCTTGGCAAACAGGTTATTTATGATGATAGCATTAAGGTAACCGTATCCGGTATAGTAAAAGACATGGACCATGTAGTATCTGACCTGGAGTTCGAAGAATTTTTATCGCTTGAAACCGCGAAACGTACTACAAAAAAAGATGATTTTGGACCTGATAACTGGGGTAGCATCAATTCGGACAGCCAGCTGTTCGTAAAACTGGGCAAGGGAACATCAGCGCAGCAGATCAACAAACAGTTCATCGCGCTCCGGGATAAAAACCGCGTAAAAGAAGGCAATGAAAAAGATGCGACCGTCAATCACCTGCAGCCGCTCAATGACCTGCATTTCAACCAGGACTATGATATATATGGCCGTCGCCAGGCACACAAACCAACAATGTATGGTTTACTCATTGTCGCGCTGTTTTTACTGTTATTAGGTTGTATTAATTTTATCAATCTCACTACAGCGCAATCTGCACTACGGGCAAAAGAGATCGGCATCCGTAAAACTGCCGGTAGCAGTAAACGTCAGCTCGTCCTTCAATTTCTAAGCGAAACATTTATACTCACCTTACTGGCTACAATACTTTCTATATTGATGGTTCCATGGCTGCTGAATATTTTTCATGATTTTATTCCAGCGGAAGTATCATTCAAATCGCTCAACCAGGTGCATGTATGGTTGTTCCTTGCCTTGTTACTACTGGTTGTCACTTTTTTTGCAGGCTTCTATCCGGCGTTGGTGCTTACCAGGTTTCAGCCCGTTACGGTTCTCAAGGGTCAGGCATTTGCCTCTTCCGGTAAAACATCCAAAGCCTGGCTTCGCAAAAGCCTTACTGTAACACAATTTATAATAGCTCAATTTCTCGTGATCGCTACATTACTGGTAAATAAACAAATCTATTATTCACTGAATAAAGACCTGGGATATAAAAAAGATGCCATCGCATTTTTTCAGCTACCCTGGAACCTGGGGGCCAGTGCTGATAGCCGCTTTGCCTTGCTGGAGAAAATAAAAAGTTTTCCGGAGATACAAAAAGTAAGTCTTTCGAGTGCACCGCCAGCTTCCGGAGGTACTTCTTCTACAGAACTGAGTGTGACAAGAGACACCATCGTTAAAGAGTCGATGGTGGAAATGAAATATGCAGACAGCACTTATTTCGATATTTATCAAATGAAATTGCTTGCGGGAAAATGGCTGCAAAAAAGTGATACTACCCGGGAATTCCTGATCAATGAGGCCTATGCAAAAGAACTGGGGCTTAAAAACCCGGCAGACGCAGTAGGACTATTTGCTGAAAGGTCCGGGAAAAAAGTTCCAATTGTTGGCGTACTTGCCGATTTTAATACCAAATCGACACATATACCTATTAAACCACTGGCTTTTTCCATGGCTAAAAGAAATGCGATGATCTTTCATCTTGCATTACAACCACGCACGGCAGCTGGCGACAACTGGAAAACCGGGCTTAGTAAAGTAGAAAAAGCTTTTAAGGAGTTTTATCCCGGTGCGGATTTCAAATACACGTTTTTTGACGAGAGTATTGCTAACTTTTACAAAAAAGAAAAGGATATTTCGAGATTGCTGACCTGGGCCGCCGGTCTTTGCATATTCATTAGTTGCCTGGGTTTGCTCGGCCTCGTGATATATATCACCAATACCCGTACCAAGGAGATAGGTGTTCGAAAAGTACTGGGAGCCTCTGTAGCGCAACTGGTAACCTTATTGTCCAAAGACTTTTTATCGCTTATCCTGATCGCATTTATTATTGCATTACCATTGGCCTGGTGGGCATTGAATAACTGGCTGCAGGATTTTGCGTACCGCACTTCGCTTAGCTGGTGGATATTTGCAGCGAGTGGGGCCGGTATGCTATTGATCGCGTTGATTATCCTGAGCATTCGTACTATCAGATCGGCAATGACAAACCCTGTACGATCACTACGCACAGAATAAATCATGCATTAAAAGAAAAATATAAAGCCTGATCACCATGATAAAGAACTATTTAAAAACTGCCTGGAGGAGTTTATTCAAACAAAAAGGTATAAGCCTGATTAATATTATTGGGTTGAGTACCGGTATGGTGGCGGCCATTCTTATTTTTTTATGGGTACAAAACGAATTGAATTTTGATAATTATCATAAAGACGCGCGTGATATCTATCGTATAACGAGCTACCTCAATACCGACGAAAAAGAACCCCTGGCCTGGGAAACCAGCCCCTTCCTTCTCGGCGAAGAGATCAAAAAACAAGTGCCCGAAGCCCTTGCTGTAGCGAGGATACTTCCTATGTACGAGGCCAAGCATGTTAATATAAAAGGAGAGTTTAGTGAAGAAAAAAGATGTGCCTATATTGATTCGCAATGGTTGCAGGTCTTTCATTACGATTTCATCAGCGGCAATGCCACCGCGTTCAATAGTTCTCCTTTCAGTATGCTTCTCACTGCTTCCGTTTCAAAAAAATATTTTGGAAACGAGAACGCTGTGGGCAAAACCATCCGGATCGATACCATTGACTATATTGTACAGGGCGTGCTGAAGGATAACCCTGCCAATTCGAGTTTTCAATATGATGTATTGATCCCGCAAGCCGCGAGAAGCACAAATCCGAGGGCCAAGAAAAGCGATACGGAATGGGGTAACTATGGTTACCTGACTTTTGTAAAACTATTGCCATCGGCAGATCCAGGCAAGACTGCAAAAAAAATAGCGGCTATTTTTGCAAAAGCAAGAGATGGTGTTAAAGTAGGCGCCGGGCTCAATGCGCTAAGTGAAATGCATTTTGATAAAACCGCGTCAAGTTCTCAATTGCTTCGTGGTGATAAAAAAATGGTGACCATATTCAGCGTACTGGGTGTTTTATTGCTGGCCATCGCCTGTATTAATTATGTGAACCTGACAACGGCACGCGCTTCTATGCGGGTAAAAGAAGTAAGTATCAAAAAAATTGTCGGAGCAAACCGTCAATCACTTTTTGCCCAGTTTATTATGGAGTCGGCCTTAGTCAGTTTGATCGCCCTGCTCATCGCATTGCTGGCGCTGGGTATTTGCCTTCCTTATTTTAACCAGTTCACCGAAAAGAATTTTGTCATTTCCTATAGCTCCCTGTATTTATGGACCATCCTGGGAGGCACATTTTTATCAGCAGTCGCTCTGACCAGTATTTACCCCGCGCTATTACTTTCTTCGTTTAAGCCGCTGTCGATATTCCGTGGTGCCGGATTATTTAAGTTCAAAGATGGATTACTGCGAAAATCATTGGTCGTTGTACAATTTTCGATTTCAGTTATTCTTATCGTGAGCACGATCGTTGTTTACCAGCAAATGAAATTTATCAACCGGCAGAATTCCGCGTATGAGCGCTCGCAGTTATTTTCCTTCTCCATTCCTTTTGAGATACTGCGGAAATACGAGGGTGAAAAAAGACAGAGCCTCACCAGCAGTATCAAAAGAGAATTAATGTTGCAAAGTACGGTTACCGATGTAAGCCTGATGAACATGCGTTCCGTTGTTAATATGCAGGGAGGTTCCTCGGGTGGTAGTAATGACTGGGATGGACGTAATAAAGATTACCAGCCAATGATCGCTTTTTTTGAAGCAGATACCAGTCTAAAAGGAATATTGAACCTGGAAATGAAAGAAGGCAGATGGTTCCTGCCTGGCAATAGTGGTGATGCCCATAATTCCATATTGAATGAAACAGCCGTAAGGGAATTCAATATAAAAAGACCGGTGATCGGCCAGCGCTTTACAAGTCGTGGTGATACGGGCGTGATCGTAGGAGTGGTAAGAGATTTTTATTATAAAACCCTGCATGAAAAAATAGGGCCGGCCGTTATTCGAAATGTACAGGATTATAATAGCACATACCTGGTCAAAACGAGTCCGGGTAAAACGATGGAAGCAAAAGCTGCGGCAGAAGCTACCTGGAAAAAATTTTTCCCGGCAGACCCTTTCTCCTGCAAATTCATGAACGAAGAATTCGAAGCCCTGTACCGCGCCGATAATAAAGCGGCTACCCTGGTATGGATATTCTCTTTCCTGGCTATACTAATATCCTGTTTGGGATTATACGGCCTGGCGGCCTTCACTGCCGAAAGAAGAGGCAAGGAAATTGGTATCCGCAAAGTATTGGGCGCAAGTGTGAGCGGTATAGTCCGTCTTTTATCGACTGATTTTTTAAAGCTGATATTTATCGCCATTCTCATCGCGTCGCCAATTGCATGGTTGCTGATGAATAAATGGCTCCAGGAGTTTGCTTATCGCATTAATATTGCCTGGTGGATGTTCTTAAGCGCAGGAGCAATAGCTTTGATCATCGCATTCGTCAGCATCGGCGTTCGGGCCATAAAAGCGGCAGTAACAAATCCAACGAAGTCGCTACGAACAGAATAAAATGGTTTAAGATGCCTCAACCGGGCATCTCAAACGCTGAACTTTAAAAGTAAAAGACAGAATAAAATAAAAAATATGTTAGAACTAAAAGGCATCTACAAGTGGTTTAATACAGGAAACAACAGGACTTTTATTTTAAAAGACGTTGACCTGTCTGTGAAAGAGGGAGAATTCATTTCTATCATGGGGCCTTCGGGTTCGGGTAAGTCAACCCTGCTGAATGTAATTGGCATGCTGGACGAATTCAATGAAGGTGAGTATCATTTCCTGCATGAATCCGTACATAAACTAAAGGAAAAACAAAAATCCGCTTTATACAAACAATATATCGGCTTTGTGTTCCAGGCCTACCACCTGATAGATGAACTCACCGTGTATGAGAATATCGAAACCCCGTTGATATACCAGGACGTAAAATCTTCCGAAAGAAAAGCAATGGTGGCCGATATGCTCGATCGTTTCAATATTGTCGGTAAAAAAGATCTTTTCCCTACACAATTGTCGGGCGGGCAACAACAACTCGTTGGTATCGCCCGGGCACTGATTG
>CAZGSG010000376.1:0-5707 GCA_964528095.1 uncultured Terrimonas sp. | reverse complement strand
CCTTCCGTGGCTCAATCCATTATTCTGGGCTGCGGGCCTTGGTTTTGCATTGCTCACAGGGCTCATTGCAGGCAGCCATCCTGCGTTGTATCTTTCTTCCTTTCAACCGATCAAAGTATTAAAAGGAACATTCCGTGCCGGCCGGTTTGCCGCTATTCCCCGCAAGGTATTGGTCGTACTCCAGTTCACCGTCTCCATTACCCTGATCATCGGTACTATTATCGTATACCGCCAGATACAGTTTTCAAAAGACCGGCCTATTGGATATAATAGAGATGGGCTAATGATGATAGAAATGAAAACTCCTGATTTTTATGGCAAAATGGATGCATTAGGGGCCGAATTAAAAGGTTCAGGTGCTATCGTAGATATAGCAGAGTCATCGAGCCCGCTCAACAATGTCTATTCAAACAGCGGTGGATTTACCTGGTAGTGAATGGACCCCAACCTGGATACGGATTTTGGCACTATCTGGGTTTCCAATGATTTTGGAAAAACGGTAGGCTGGGAATTTACAGGAGGTCGCGATTTCTCGAAAGCTTACGGTACCGATTCCTCCGCATTAGTACTTAATGAAGCCGCGGTGAAATTCATGAACCTCAAAGACCCTGTTGGAAAAACAATAAGATGGGGAGGCGGAAACAATGCGGAAGAATATACTGTGATAGGTGTTATTAAGGATATGGTTATGCAATCACCTTACCGCCCGGTAAAACAAACAGTCTTCCTTTTAAACAGGGGTAATGAAAACTTTATCAACCTTAAATTAAATCCTCAAAAAAACGCTTCTGAAAGTCTGGCAAAAATCGAGGCCACTTTTAAGAAACTCATTCCCAGCGCTCCCTTCGATTACAAATTTGCTGACGAAGAATATGCCAGAAAATTTTCTGACGAAGAGCGTATTGGCAAACTTGCAGGCTTCTTTACTATACTGGCTGTGCTGATCAGTTGCCTGGGATTATTCGGTCTCGCGTCCTTCATGGCAGAACAACGC
This sequence comes from uncultured Terrimonas sp., assembly GCA_964528095.1. Taxonomy (GTDB): domain Bacteria; phylum Bacteroidota; class Bacteroidia; order Chitinophagales; family Chitinophagaceae; genus CAZGSG01. The sequence continues at coordinate 4,713 of CAZGSG010000376.1, read as the reverse complement.
AAAAAAGAAATCGGTGTACGAAAAGTACTGGGTGCAAGTATCGCGAATGTCTGGGGTTTATTATCCAAAGAGTTTGTTATCCTGGTCATCATATCCTGCCTGATCGCCATCCCGATCGCGTATTATTATTTACATGAATGGCTGCAACAATACCAATACCGTACATCCATCACCTGGTGGGTATTGCTGGGATCTGTTATCGGAGCTTTGTTCATTACACTGGCTACAGTAAGCTACCAGGCCATTAAGGCCGCGCTTGCTAACCCGGTAAAAAGTTTGAGATCAGAATAATAGTTCATAGTTCATAGTAAGATCTCTACTCCCGGGACACTGACTATGAACATTGAACTTAGTGCTTAGAAACAGGGTCATTTTAAAACCATACACATGATAAAAAACTATTTCAAAATAGCCTGGCGCAATACCGTTCGTAATAAGACGTATGCCATTATCAATATCAGCGGGCTGGCCATTGCCATGGCTGTTTTTATTGTAACCCTGCTCTATGTCAATCATGAAACAGGGTACGATAAATGGGACAAAAAACTGGAAAGAGTATATCGGCTCGGTATTACCAAGGAACAAGATGGGGAAATGAACAGCTTTTTCTGGAGCCCTTACGCGCTGGGAAACCAGATGACCGGTTCATGTCCTGAAGTAGAATCAGTCAGCAGGATTGCGGAAATGGGAGAACAAACCATCACCTTTGGTAATAATAAATTTTATGAGAAACAAATTATCAGTGCCGACAGTTCTTTCTTCCGGGTGTTTCCTTATAAGTTTTTAAAAGGTACCGCATTGACAGCACTCGACCAACCGGGCGTGGCTGTGATCACCAGTGAAATGAGCAGGAAAATATTTGGCAATGCAGACCCTATTGGAAAAACCATTGATATAGCAAGCGCCTATCAGCCAAAAAGATCATTCCAGGTAAAAGGGGTGGTAGAAAAAACGGGGGACTCGCATCTTAATTTCAATATCTGTATTTCTTCTTTCAATAAACAACCGGGCAATTGGGGCCGGCAGATCTTTACTACTTATGTATTGCTTAAGCCGGGAGCTGCTGTTGCTCCTCTTGAAAAGAAAACCCGGGATCTGTATATTGCAGGCAATGCGGCTTACGCGTATTCTTCTTTATCAGCAAACAATCAAGAAGTTCCGCTGCCGGGCAATGATCCTGAGCTATGGCTAAAAATAAATGAAAATATCAGTCATATCGGGGTTTTTCTTGAAGCAGCCGCTGATATACATCTACATCCAAAAGCTGGTGGATGGAGGGATGCTCCGGCAAATCATCCCATATTGGATTCGCAAAAAGGTAATAATACACCTGTGATGGTTTTTTCTATCGCGGCGTTGCTGGTGCTTATACTCGCCTGTATCAATTATACAAACCTTTCCATAGCCCGTGCAGGCAAAAGAGCTAAAGAATCGGGACTGCGCAAACTCATGGGTGCAGACAGACGGCAACTGATCACACAATTTCTTGCCGAAGCTTTTTTGCAAAGTATTGCTGCATTATTGCTTGGACTGGTATTCGCTGTCTGGATGACTCATTGGGTCAATAGCGCTTTTGGAATGCATCTTAGTTACTGGAATGAAATTACCCAGCAACAAAATGTTCGTTTCATTGGCCAGTTAGCCCTGATCATCTTCGCAGTCACTATTTGTTCGGGCGCATACCCGGCATTTATCCTATCTTCTTTTCTGCCGGCTAAAGTACTGAAAGGTGATATTTCAAAAAACATAAAAGGCCGGCTATTAAGAAATGGACTTGTTGTGATGCAGTTCACTATTTCCACTTGTTTTCTTATTGGTTTATTGGTGGTTTACCTCCAGTTGCGCCACATGCGTACCAATGATCCGGGTTTCGCTACAGAACAGGTGCTGGTATTGAACCCCGCCAATAGCAATCTTATTTCGCCACAGGAAGAAGAACAAAAATGGGGATTGATTAAAAACCAGTTGGCTGCGATACCCGGTGTTACAAAGGTCACGGCAGCTGACTCCTACCCCGGCACGCCTACCGTGAATGTACAGCAGGCAACCTTCAATGGGAAGAGTAGCGAAATGAGTTTTGAGTATATTCATTTTGATTATTTTGATGTATTGAATATGCCGATCGTAGCAGGCCGTAATTTTTCACCTGCTTATGGAACAGATAGCATCAACGCCGCGGTCATCAACGAAACAGCTTATCGCGGCATGCAGCAAAAAGATGTGATTGGTCAGCAAGTAAATATCCTGGCAAGAGATTATACGATTATCGGCATACTGAAAGACAACCGTACTGCCGGCTATACAACCGGCATTCCTCCTACTATCTACGCAATAGGCGCGAAATCGGGACTGCTGGGCGGCTACAGGTCTGCATTAGTAAAAATAGATGCGCGGAATGCAGCGAGCACACTTAAGCATATTACTGATTACTGGAAAACCATTGAGCCTGAATTTCCGTTGCGTTATGCATGGCTCGACCATGAATTTGGAAAGCTGCTCGCCAGCTATCAACAATTTGGAAAAATAACGGGTATCCTCGCAATCGTTTCACTCTTCATTGCATTGATGGGCATATTTGCGCTCAGCGCGTTTATGGCCGCGCAACGTACCAGGGAGATCGGGATACGGAAGGTATTTGGCGCGTCTGTAAGCAATGTTACCAACCTGCTTTCCAAAGAATTTCTGAAAATGGTACTGATTGCCGTTATCATCGCTTCACCGGTAGCTTACTGGCTGATGAATAAATGGCTGGAGGATTTTGCTTTCAGGATACAGATAAGCTGGTGGATATTCCTGGTCACAGGTATTATTATGATAGCTGTCGCATTGCTTGTCGTTAGTTTTCAAACAGTAAAAGCGGCAACTGCAAACCCAATAAAAAGTCTACGTACCGATTAAAATCAATAATATGCTAAAAAATTATTTCAAGATCGCCTGGCGCAATATCCTGAAGAAACCATTTTATTCAGCCGTCAATATCATCGGTCTTTCAGTAGGAATTACATTCACCTTGCTGATCAGCGCATATGTATGGGGCGAATTGCAGGTCAATACAAAACTGAAAAATGCCGGCAATCAGTATATTATTCAAAGTAAATGGAAAGATCCCAACCAGGGCCTTGAACTTACATCCTTAGGCCCAATGGCTAAGTCGCTAAAAGAAAATTACCCTAACCTGGTAGCCAATTACTATCGCTGGGACGGCGTTACTTCCACCGTTTCCAAAGGTGATAAAAGTTTTCGGGAGGGAGTACAGTTATGCGATAGTACTATGCTCAATATGTATGGATTCAAATTGCTGGATGGCAACGCCGCCACAGCATTTGATGGCCCCTACTCTGTTGTAATAACAGAAGACAGAGCAAAGAAATATTTTGGCAAAACGAATGTGGTAGGAGAAACCCTGACCATCGAAAATTTCTCGGGCGCAAAAAATGATTTTAAGATCACTGGTGTATTAAAAAAGATACCCCGTAATTCGGCAACATACCTTACAGACGAAAACGATAACCAGATCTATATTTCTTCAAACAACCTGGCTTATTTTGGCCGCAATATGGATTGGCCCAATACCTATATTGTCAATTTCGTGGAATTACAAAAAGGAGTAAAAGCGGCAGACCTCGTGCAACCGATGCAACACCTGCTTAAGCAGAATGCAAGTCCATATGTCGTTAGCAATTTGCAGCCTTACCTCGTGCCATTGAATGAATACTATCTCTCTGCGAATAATGGCCTTATCAGGAAAATGCTCTATGCGCTTTCTGCTATCGCTTTTTTCATTTTATTAATGGCGGTGATCAATTTCATCAATATGTCTGTGAGCAGGTCTGCAAGCCGCATGCGCGAAATAGGAATACGCAAAGTACTGGGAGGAGTAAAAAAACAATTGATCGTACAATTTCTTACCGAATCTGTTTTACTGGTATTCTTTGCCACCCTTGTCGCAATTGCATTATTCCTGCTTACACAGGACCTGTTCAGTTCTATCTTAGGTAAACAGATTCCTTCATTAACCGATTTCCCTTTATATTTTATCGTCTACCCCATAGCGCTCGCGTTGTTCATCGGTGTCATTGCCGGCCTGTATCCCGCTTTTGTGTTATCGGCCATGAAATCAGTTGAATCATTAAAAGGGAAACTTAGCACGGTAAAAGAAAAAGTAGTGTTGCGCAAATCACTGGTAGCATTCCAGTTTGGTACAGCCACTATTGTTTTTATCGGGGCTATTGTTATTTCCAAACAGATCGGGCTTTTCTTCAGCAAGGACCTGGGTTTTAATAAAGATTACGTGGTATCTGTACAGGTACCGAGGGACTGGTCTGCGGAAGGCGTTCGTAAAATGGAAAATATCCGTAAACAATTTGCGGTGCTGCCCGAAGTTAAAAATATCAGTCTTTCCTTTGAAGTGCCAGATGGTAATAGTGGCGGCAATACATCCATCTATAAAGCAGGCACTGACTCTACTACTGCAGCTCCTGCCAAACTCCTGATGACGGATGAAAATTACGCAGCTACTTATAATATACCGATGGCAGCAGGTGAATTTTTTAGTGCTGCCGGCAGTTTTACAGATGAATCTAAAATAGTGATCAATACGGCACAGGCAAAACTGCTTGGCTGGAGCAACCCGGCAGATGCGATAGGACAGCAGGTCCGTTTTCCCGGTGCTGCTTCACGATTTTCGCAAGCGCAGGCCTGATGTCACTGTGA
>CAZGSG010000375.1:0-5723 GCA_964528095.1 uncultured Terrimonas sp. | reverse complement strand
ACGTACTTACTTCCCTTTCAAACGGACACCTGGTCTATATTACAGAGACCAATGGCACCTGGACCAGCATCATCTATACGAAGAATGGCAAAGAACATACCGGGTTCATCTACAATGACCGGGTGAAAATGATTGCCGGTTACGACATCATACCAACTATAGAAAGCGACGAGCATAATATCCTTTGTCAGAAAGATTCAGTAAAGATCATTGTGCGTACGCAACCTTTCAACAAAGCAAACTACCGCATCACCTATCGGAAAGAAAGTCCACATCTGTTACAGTCAATCAACGGACACCAGGTGTGGGGAGTGGATGGCAACCTTCCTTCAACAGAATATAAATCCATTCAGGTACAGATCGGTAAAAGGAACACTGAGCTTCCCAAAACCGCGCTGCACCATCTCTTTGAGCCATCACTCGAAAACACCCGTATTCAGTACGATCGCAAAAAGGATATCCTGTACATTGAATCGGTCAACAGCGATGGAGCCGGTCATTATGCGATGATCCTGAAAATTGAACGTGGTGTATTTGTAGACAGATTGGCGCCGTATGATTATTAACTAAGAGCCACGCAAGATCTTTTCCATTTTTTTGCCCTTAGCCAACTCGTCTATTAACTTGTCGAGATACCTGGCCTTTTGTGTCAAAGGATCTTCTATTTCCTCCACACGATACCCACAGATCATCCCTGTGATCAGGTGCGCATTGGGATTTAATGAAGCCTGCTGGAAGAATGACTCAAAAGTTACTTTTTCTTTTATGAGTTTCTCCAGGTTCTTATTATCGAAACCTGTTAACCATTGTATCACCTGATGTAATTCTTCTTTTGTTCTGCCTTTCTTTTCCACTTTTGCGAGATACAATGGATAGACAGAGGCGAAAATCAATTTTGCGATACGCTGGTCATGTGTGCCGGAGTTGTTCATACCTCGTATTTATAGATAATCAATCAAATTAATATGCCTTCTGGAAATAGTTGCAGGTAGCTTAAAGGTCGGCATTTTAAAATATAATTGAATCAGAAAGTGATGCTGATTGTACATTCCGGTTCAGCTGATTGGCGGTTTTTTACAGGAGAAAGTAGCTAAGCTTTAAGATATTCCTGATAATTGCAATATCATTAATATAATGGCAATGACAACAAGTCCTACATTTTCTTTTTGGGCTGTCCTATCCTTCTGAGTATTTCTCCCGAACCAACAGGAATCTCCTTTATCTTTCTATCGTCTGTTTTCCCAAACTTCCAACGATACCTTGTATGTAAAAGCGGAAAGGAATAATTGCTAAAATGATCCGACTTACATTGTTTGTACCATTCCCTGTAATAACTGAATACTTCCCTGACCTTTTCAATATCATGATTGATCTCCTGATTGGTCACTGTATCATACAGTACCGGAAACGGCGCATAATAAGCGGCCCACACCCCGAAAAAAATAAAATTAATATGATACAAAGCATCAACATTCACGCCGTAAACAAGTCGTTCGATCTTATCGATTGAATCCACCAAAGACATCCAATAAGGATATACATTCATACAAACCCGGGAGGTATCGCCCTCGAATGACAGCAATTGTTCTAACAATTCAGTTTTAAGCTCCTGCTTTGCAGGATAAAGAAACAGATAGGTATAATTACACACCTGATCTTTGCTCCACTTATACTTTCCATCAGATTTAAATTCCTGTATCTTGATCTTAAATCCATCAAGCCCACAATTGCATTTCAGTTTTCTGGCGATCAATGTATCTGCCACTGCCGAGAATTCTTCTTCCCCCCGCTTCTGTGCAAATAATAAACTATTACACAACAGTAATACAACCATCAAATAAATATTCTTCATTTGCCACTGTTTATTGTTCTATTCAGATAGGCTGTTTATATATCGCTTCACATAATCATAATCACTGATCAGGTGCTTATGGTCATTGATCCATAAACAAACCTCACCCGTATTATAGATAAAGTAATTCATGCTATCCAAATCATCATCCACTTTACCTACTTTCATTGCTTGTCGTAACAGAACAATGAATCCATTTTTTTGGTGGAGCAATCCATCTCCAATAATATAATCAGATTTATTCTTCCGGGAATATTCTTTATTGTGCCTGATCATTAATGCAGCGGCATATTTGAGCGGCGCAAAATCGCCTTTCCTTGCACAACTGATTAAATAATTATTTATTCTTTCCGGCACATCATTAAACCTTGCAATGTCGAGAGTATCTCCGTTTACAATGTATTGCGGTGAATAATTCTCGATATAATTTTCACACGCTTTCATTAATGGCACATGCTGCTCCCTTGTATTAAATCCAGCAATGCAGACAAATAAAAGGGCCATGAAAGTTATCCTGGGTAAGACTGGTGGTGCCAACAGCCACTTATGAATTCTTTTCTTCCTTTCTATCATTTAATATACCTTTTGCGTTATTGAGAAGGATTTATCAGTTCAATCTGTATTTCTTTTTTAAAAACAGACATTAAGAAATCTTCATAATCAGTAATACGAAAACCTGAATAAGCAGCACATATCAGGGCATTCTTACCAATTCGATACATCCTTCTAACTTTTAGCGTTTGTTCATCTATACAATTATTCATTCTTATCGCTCTTATTATTGTATCTATCTTATCAGCCTGTTTGAAGTGTATTAATTCATAATCAAACGTGCTTTTAACGACACTATCCTCTGAAGTATAAATCTGGTATGATTGAATCACATCATAATCAGTTATACTCATATTGCCAATCCTGCAAAAAGAAATATAGTTGCGGATGTAATCGCTTTCCTGATTATTTGTGTTGTGCACCCCATAACCCTTATACTTTTTTATAAATTCCGTCTCATATACCTTACAGGCATTAGCATCAAAGTCATCTACAGGTGAAACTTCGATGCAGGAACTAAAGCAAAAGATCACAAATACAATCTTTACGTACTGCATATTTAGGAAAGATTCCATTTTCCCTTTTTTCCACATAAATCAGTAAAAACTACATTCCATTCACGTGAAGCCCCTCCTCCTGACCCTAAAGACAGCTATATTATTGACATTACTTCTGTAAATACTGAACATTTTCAGCAGAAGGGGTCGATATATTATCAGACCATTTATTAGTCTGCTACTTCCTGGCCAAAACACAAAACCCACTATCAGAGCGGGTTTTTAGATTCGATATTGATAGCATTCCTGCCAATATTATATATGCGGCGCCATTAATAGTCAGATAGTTCTTCATTTGATGGAGCTTTTCCCGATACTTTCTTAAAGAAGGCGTTTGCCACTACTCCATGTCCGAACCCGCAACCGTTATTGATGTTTGCTGTTTTTTCGTCAACCTTGACACCGCTGAGCGTAAATACTAAGCTAATGGCACATGTAGAGTCATTCTCCGGCGTTTTATATATCGCTTTATTATTTGTGTAAGCTAGCGTGTCACTAAAAGAGCCGGAACTGTAGCTCATATACCCCTTGCAGATAAAAAAGCTGATGACAATTTTTGAATCAGTAATTTTCTTGACTTTAACTGAGCCAAAATAACCGTACGTTTCTTTTCCTTTTTTTTGTCCTTTCAGCTCATAATATCCGGTCGGATCTATGCGTTTTTTATTCGTTGCTTTTTGAGAATATGCCGACGTGAAAGTGTACGGTAACAAAAAAGCTATTAAAAGTTTAAGGACTATCATGATATTGCATATTACGTTTATGGTTTATCTCCTTAAAATAATAAATACTTTCAACAACATGAAACCCATTTATGAATTCACAACAATAAAAAACGCTTCAAACATCTTGTTTTGAAGCGTTTTTCAATATTACTGACGCACATGCCTGTTAGCAGGTAATCAGCCTTTAAGGAGTCTTTTTTTCTTTGGCTTCTTTTCTCTTTGCTTCAATCTCTTCCTTTAGTTTCTGTTTTTCGATGATCAGGTCCAATTTATCTTTTTCCAGTTTCAGGCGATCGATTTCGTCTTTGATATCCTTATTCCTGTTTTCTTCTTCTTTCTTTTTCCGGTCTTCCTCTTCTTTCTCCTTTTTGGCTTCCAGCGCCGTTTTGAGGCCGGATATTTCTGTGTTCAAAGTGCCGATGGCATTGCTGATCGCTTCAGTGTTTTCGCTCAGCTGCGATTCTTTTTTCAATCCGTATTTGGAAAGATTTCCGGTCTCCTTATCGAATCCGATATCTACTGTTTTTTTCCTTTTCAGGATCGGAATCAGCAAGGTTACTTCATTGCCCGTTTGAGGAACGAGAATCCTTTCATTGATCACCTCTTGTTCTTTGATCAACTGATTATCTTTGATGATCACCTGAAGGGAATGTTCCGCAGGAATGCGATAATGCAATTCGATTCCGGAGTTGGAAGAGCCTGCGCCGCCGCTGACAGCTCCTGCTTCCTGGACTATTTTAGTGATCCTGACTTCCACAGTAGGTTTGGTGCCCGCTATATTGGTGACCCGGGTATTTGGCTTAATGACAAGACTGTACGGGTCACCGTTGATGAGTTCGATAGCCCTGGTTTCATTAATATTCTGTTCGGTGGTGATTTCCTGGAATTCTGGTTGTTCTTCTCCTTCCCCGAATCCAAAAACTCCGGTGGCGAGCTTTATTACAGAACCGACAATGCTTACTGTTCCTTTGATGATGTCTGATGTAACAGGTGTTTGACTGGCGTTGACAGTAGAGATCATCCCATTTCCATTCTCATCGAATGTAATATCGAAATTAAAACTCTTTCCACCTTTTCCCAATGGGTCGAGGTCCACTGATTTGATAGCGCTGGGAAACAGTTTAGATTCCACCTTGATATCGCCGTTGATCTTAACGGTGGTAACAGTTTTCTCCGGCTCATTGGCGAGCTGCCCGGTCTGGCGATCAACTTTGTATAGTCTTTTCTCAATAATGTTGAATGGAACAGTCACATAGATAATTTTCTTAGGAAGAAAATAAGCCACTTTCTGAGCACTGGCACCAGTGTAAAACAATAACATAGCAAAGATGAAAGTGATACGCATTTGGCTGGTTTTTATTGTAAAGAATTAATGTAGTATTTGATTAACGATATTATCGTCCGGACAAGCGACCGATAACAAGTGGTTTTACACGTCTCTGTGGATCCTGGTAATCGATAGTATAGGTGATCAAAGACTGGTTACTGTCTATGTACATATAATTGTAGAAATTATCGTACACCATCCGGCTGTATTCCGGGCGGTTGCTATGCGCCACTTTCCCTACAATGCTCATACTGTCCGTTTTTTTGAAATACAGGTAATTACTATCCAGGAAAAATTCGCCCGGTGAACTGGATGCTTCGATACCCACTTTAGCCATGTTAAAGGTGGATGTATCTTTCAGGGTTTTCAGCCGGTCATTCTTGTGAACGGCATTCTGTATGTCTCTAAAGTCGAAATCGCGGTCCTTCAGGACTGCCCCATGTCGGGTACCTATTACAGTTATGAATGCAGCAACAAGGGAATTCCTGAGAGATAGCTGGGACCTTTCCCAGCCAGCCTTCACAGCTGCTATCCTTCTTTGCCTGTATGGATAACCATTGGCAGGATGTTCCTCCGTAAGCGTGGAAAAGGCAAGCAATGCAGTGTCAAGTGTGGTCCTCAACCTGCTACCCATCATGAAGCCTGCATAATCATCGGCCCCCAGTTCTGCCAGGTCTCTGGATACTCCTGTGAATGGATCGCCATTGATA
>CAZGSG010000374.1:0-5739 GCA_964528095.1 uncultured Terrimonas sp. | reverse complement strand
AGTCGTTGATCAGGGTGCTGTTTTCACGTCAGTGAAAACACTGTGTTAACTCTTTATTTCAACCGGTAATAAATGTATAAATAGCCATGCTGTTCCTTAGCCCATTTACTCCTTAGCTCTGTGTGAAACCTGTTGCTGTGTTAGTGATGCCGGGATAAAAAGGACAATTCTTCAATCTCTACTACTATAGAACTTAAGTCATATTAATGGAAACAGAAAGACTATTCTAGTATACGCTGTGTGAAATCTCTTTCAACGGTAGTGATCTACAAAACCCGCAGAAACGCAAATACGCAGCCCCTCCTTATTGCTGGTCATAGTATGTATTATCCTCCACAATGAGGCTGTCCTTTAAAGTGAGCACCGCGCAAATAGGCAATTCAAATCTTTTATTACCAGGCTCTGTACCTACAGAAATAAACTCGACCAGCACTTTATTTCCCGATGCAAATACGGTGAGAATGCTATCCTTTATGTCAGGAATATAAGCTGCCAGTTCACTGTATTTTTTGATAATAGAATCCTTTGACTGAGTTACCTGTTTGCTGCCAAAAGAAGGGTCGAGGTACTTTGCGCCAGCCGCGTAATAGTCAGTCATTTTTTTCCAGTCGTGCGCATTGAATGCATCAAACATTTTAGTCACGGTTGAGATATTTGCCGTTTGCAGGGCATCCATTGTATCGTTTGTTGTGTTTTCTTCTTTTGCAGGCTGGGTGCAGCTAAAAAAGAAGAGTGCCAGTGATGGTAGAAACAGTCTTGTATTTGTTTTCATTTAATAAATTGTTTGATCAGCAGGATTTTCCTTCGGGGATATATATACTTTTTATTCCTGCTCAAAGAAAGATGATTTTGGAAATATTTTCTTGTAAAAAACCGCCAGATCTTTTGCCGGTTGGCCTAACTGGCGGCCTGGAACAGATTGTCGCTAGATGAAAAATCGGAAACCGTGTTTTCAAAGGCAAGATAAGTACGCGGATTGACACCGGTAAACTCCCTGAAGTCTTTTGAAAAATGTGCCTGGTCGTAATAGCCATGCTCGAATGCAATCGATGAAAGCTTATCATGATTTTCCTGTCGCATGGCCGTCAATACCTGCTGAAACCGGACCACCCGTTGAAATGACTTTGGAGAAAGGCCGACCAGCGAGGCAAATTTTCGCTCAAGATGACGCTCACTTATATTGATTTTTTTAGAAAGACCTGGAATGAAAACCTGGCCCCTCGCTTTTACGATAAGATGGATACATCTTTCCACTGTATAATCGATTGGTGATCCTGCTAATAATTTTTTTACAAGAAAATTTTCGATGAGATTGATCTGGCGGATAGTATCTGTCTCGGTGATGAGTTGTTCCTCCAGGCTTTTTATCCTACTTCCAAATATATTTTCCAGTGAAGTAGCGCTGCCGTTTAATAATGACAGGGGCAATTGAATAAACGGCGAAAGCCCTGTCGGAAAAAAACGTGCGCCGAGAATATTTGTTTTTCCTGAAGGCTGTATATGAATATAATTTTTGATCTGCCCATGAATACAATTCAGCGGCATTATTTCGCTTGTGTTGTCCGGGTAGATTCTGAAAAAAGGATCACTGAGATTAAAAAGCAATTCCAGGCAACCATCGGGCAGGATCCGTTCCGGGTCAGTTGGTACAGGCTTCACCTCATCCTCCAGTACCCAGAAATATTTTATATAGGGTTTGAGAATATCAGTTGGTATAAAAGTTTGATAACGCATGGCGGGATTACCATAAATATAAGGATAAACCAGGCTATTTGTTATAGTACGTAAGACCTCGCGCCTGGCTTATTATTTTCCAGGGTAGCAAAGAACACCTGCCATTCGTTGTTTGATCTCTGCCGTTCGCAAATTCAGCGCCGGCCTTTTGTCAAATCCCTTTAATATTATACATTGTAGCATATCATATACCATTCATGAGGCGATTATTTCCTGTTATTTTCATCCTTTTCTTTTTTTCTACGGGCTTATCAGCACAATATCTTTTTGACAACCTGAAACCCAAAGATGGTTTATCCACCAGGACCATCCGGAGCGTTTACAGGGATACCGAAGGTTTTGTATGGATCGGCACCTTAAATGGCCTGAACCGGTTCGACGGCAGCCATATCGCCGTATGGAATCATACGACAAGCGCTTATCCTACTTCACTGGGTGAGATTGTTTCTTCCATCATCGAATATGGAAAAGACAAGATCTGGTTTGGTACAGATGGCGGCGTGGCGGTATTTGATAAAACGGTTAATAAATTTTCACTGGTACAGGTACAGGAAGTTGGAAAACCGGATGCGCGCCTGGCTGTTGCCCAATTGCAAAAGGATAGCGACGGGCGGCTTTGGATGAGTTCCAACAAGGGAGTATATGTGGAAAAAGCAGGCATATTCGTTCCTGCGTCAAAAGTGTTTCCATTTGCCAGCAAGCTCGATAGTCTTAATTGTTTTCATTCTGCATTTCAGTATGACAGTGTTCGTAATTGTATCTGGGTAGGCTCACATGAAGGATTGTTTTGTCTTGATTTCAATGACAAACAATTATACTCTAATAAGACCAACCCGGCCAGTCTTGTTTTATTTACCAACCATATCATCAACTGTGTGGCTACAGATACAACAGGCAATATATGGTTTGGCGACCTGCTTGAAAAAACCCTGAATTACTATGATTTCAAAACGCAGGAGTATAAAATATATAAAGATATTGGTGACAATCCGGACTGGGCGCTTGCTGGCGGGGGATTGAATGCTTTGTTTTATGATAGCCAGGACAGGTTATGGATGACTACCTGGCTTTATGCAGCCTATATAAGAAATGCCAATGGTTCTTTTGAAAAAATTCCTTATGATAAGAACCTTCCGTACTCGATCAGCTATGGTTTTTTTTATGATGCGATGGAAGATAATTATGGGAATGTATGGCTGGCAACCATCAATGGGGTCAGTAAACTACCCGCTTCAAGTTTTGTAAGTAGCATTACCAAATCTCCGAGCTATCCTTATTTCCTTTCTTTTGATTTTGCCAATATCAATACCATGCTCACCGATGCCAAAGGCACCTGGTGGTTGGGTAAGATGGAAGGGCTGGTAAAATATGATACCATTAAAAAGGTCTTTGAACGATTTGTGCCACAAACAAAAGAACTCAGGTGGAATGAGATATTTGGAATGGTATTGATCGAAGGCGAGGTCTGGTGCGCTACCGCTAATGGAATACAGATCTTCAACCCGGCAACAAAAAAATTCCATGCATTTGATAAATACCCAGGCGATGTAGTAAAGAAAAATGCGCGGCAGGTCCAATGGGTTCACTATAGCCAGCAGCGATATGTCTGGTTTGGTATCTACTGGGATGGCGTGTACCGGTATGATCTTGTTACCAAGGAATGTATACAACTAAAAGGCAGTGATGGCGATAAAAAAGACATCTCATCCAGCCAGCCTACATCCATAGAAGAAACCAGTGACAACCGTTTATGGATAACAACGAATAATAACGGGCTTTTCATATTTGATAATGCATCCGGAAAATTCAGCAGGGCGCAGAACAGCCTGCTCACCACTGATGGTAGTGTTTCTGTGGCAGAAGACAAAGATGGTAATAAATGGGTAAGTACCGTTACGCATGGCCTGGTGAAATGTGATAGTAAGGGTGCTGTACTTGATTCCATCACCACAAAGGACGGATTGCCAGGCACCCGTTTTTATAGTATGAACGTTGACGCTTTTGGAAGATTATGGGCTATTTCAAGAGAAGCGCTGATCTGTATTGAGCCAGTTAGCAAACTGGTGACCCCGGTTAGAATAGAAGTTACTTTTTCATTCAATGATCACTGGACCAGCCTCACCAAAGTGGGCGATAAATTATATGGTACGATGCTGGATAATATCGTTGTCATTGATACAAAAAAATTTCAGCAAATACCACGACAAATTCCGCCGCTTATTTCCGGCTTTAATGTATTTCAGGAAGAAATGCCGGTAAGCAAGGAAGCGCCGGTATTATTGAACTATTACCAGAATTTTTTCGCCATCGAATTTTCATCTCCCTTTCATCGCGAGTCCTCTGCCATACAGTATGCATATAAGCTCGAAGGGTTTGATGCGGATTGGGTCTATTGCGGGAGAAAACAAACCGCGGCATATACAAATGTGCCGGCAGGTAAATACAGGTTCCTGATCAAAAGCACTGATGGAGGTAATCAATGGATGACAACTTATACGTCCATGGCGATCATTATTGATGCACCCTTCTGGAAAACAACCTGGTTTCTCGCCCTTCTTACCATACTCGCCCTCTTTTTATTACGCTGGATTTACCGTGTATGGCAAAAAAGAAAACAGGAAAAAAGGATAGAAGACTCGATTGATTATTTTGCCAATTCCGTGTACGGGGAAAACTCCGTGAATGAAATATGCTGGGACATTGCACGTAACTGTATCTCGCAACTGGGATTTGAAGACTGTGTAGTATACCTGCTGGATGAGAAAACAAATAAACTGCAACAGAAAGCAGCTTATGGCCCTAAAAATCCCAAGGGGCATGAAATATGGTCTCCGATTGACATCGACCTGGGGAAAGGAATTGTAGGAACAGTAGCTGCATCAGGCAAGCCATTGCTGATAAAGGACACCAGTAAAGATGAACGGTATATTGTAGATGATGTGCGTCGCTATTCCGAACTGGCAGTTCCTATCTTACATGATAACAAAGTAATCGGGGTGATCGATTCCGAACATAGCGAAAAAAATTATTTCACCGAGGACCATGTAAAAGCAATGATCACTATTGCTTCGATCAGCGCAAATAAAATTGCCGAGGCCCAGGCAGAAGCCAGTGCAAAAGAAAAAGAGATCAAACTTCTGGAGATCAACAAAATGCTTGCAGAAAGCCAGTTGATGGCCCTGCGTGCACAGATGAACCCTCACTTTGTATTTAACTGTTTGAATAGCATCCAGGAGTGTATTGTAACAGAAAAATATGGTGAAGCCAGTAAATACCTGAACAAGTTCTCGAAGCTTTTCCGGATGGTGCTGAACAATTCGGGAAAAGACCTGGTGACACTTGATGAAGAAAAAGAAGTACTGCAATTGTACCTGGAGCTGGAACAAATGCGATTTGAAAAAAGCTTTTCTTATGAAATGATCATGGATGAAGAGCTGGAGACCGATGAAATCCTGATCCCATCCATGTTATTACAACCCTATGTGGAAAATGCGCTATGGCATGGCTTAATGCATAAAGAGGGTGAAAGAAGATTGAGTATCGTATTCAAAAGGCTGAGTGAAGATGTGTTTCAATGTACCATCCAGGATAATGGTATTGGCAGAAAAAGATCTTTTGAATTAAAAGCGCAACAGAGCAAAGCGAAACGGCACGAATCGAAGGGATTGAAAATATCAAAGGACAGGCTGGATATCCTGGAGAAGCAGGGGTATAATGCCAAACTTATTATCGAGGACCTGGAAAATGAAGCAGGGGAGGGCATAGGCACAAAAGTGATTATCGAACTATCTACATTCTTAAAAAGCAAAAACAAGATTATGATAAAAGCATTGATCATTGATGATGAACAAAAAACAAGGAATATCATGAAGCATTATATTCTTAATTTAACTCCGGAGATTAACGAGATAAGACTGCCTCAATCGGAGATTGCGTCAACGACAGTGTTGGCAGATTATAAAACGGGTTTTGTAATCCTGGATTTAGAAATGCCGCAGAAAACAC
>CAZGSG010000373.1:0-5747 GCA_964528095.1 uncultured Terrimonas sp. | reverse complement strand
CCAGTTAGAGTTAAACAATTGTCAACCGCCTGTTTTAACATGGATTTGGAATGCTGCCCGGACAAAAGGTTTAAGATGGATTTGTTTTATAAAAGTTAAACCTGTTCCAGCTAGCAGCAACGAATCATTCTCCTTATATAATTCAAAAGTCAAAAATGGCTCACGAAGATTGTGAGTCATTTTTGAATTTTTAATTTTGATTTTTGAATTTCTTCTAAACGTTGATTTTCCTGTCTCTCGCCACATTCTTCCATTCTCCTGTAACCCTTCCTTCTTCAATGATCTTTACTCTTTCATATAGCGCCACTGTGGGACAGATATGTGATGGCATTCCATATAATACATCACCGGTTGTGTAACCATGATTTATTCCGGCTTCCACTACCAGGTGTTCTTCGCTTTGACTTATCGCAGTTAATTGCGGCGCATCGGGAAAAAAGACCCGTTTGGTCAATTCCATTTCTGCCGCCACCGATTTATGTCCCAGGTCGATGCAAAGTTTCGTACTGTCGGGCAGGGATACAACTCTTGTTACTAGCATTGCTGCTGGCAAAAAAGCCTGCTCGGGACAATAATCGCTATTGCTTTTATCCCAGTATACAAATGTGCCGGGACTGCATTCGATCTTTTCTCTTTTGCAATGAACAGGAAAAGAATGCGATCCGCCTGCAATGATGACCAGGGGATGAATGCCTTGTTGAAAAAGGTCTTCCTGCATTGCCAGTACGGGTGCAAAGTCGTTGTCGCATTCTATTATTCGTTTTGTTATATCTGCGTTGCGGATATGCCCGTCATACGCATGCAGCCCGCGCACCGCTATTCCTTTTTTGGTGTTACAGTATTTTACAAGTTCCACCGCCGCTTTGCCGGGAGCGATGCCAGTTCGGTTCATCCCCAGGTTCAGGTCGATATAAACAGGTACATTCAATCCGTTTGCTGCAAACAGGGCCGATTGTTCATCCGCGCTGTCTGTATTATCTGTCAGGCAGGAATAAGTTGTGCCGGGATATTTTTTTATCAATTGCACAAAACGGTTCAGTTTAGGCCCCGAAGGCTGATAGGCAAGCAATACATCCGCGGCGTCGATCATTCCCAGCATTTCCGCTTCTGCGATCGTAGCGCACTTGAATTTATTGATACCGGCATCGATCATCAGTTGCGCGATAGCAGGACATTTATGTGTTTTTACATGCGGGCGTAATCGCTGCACATTACCGATCATGGCGATAGCGGTGCGGATATTTGCTTTGACACGATCAGGATAAACGACCAGGGCAGGAGAGTCGAGTTCTTCCACATGGTTAATGGTATACCAGTTGCTGTTCGTATTCATAGTAATCAATCATGAAGTTCAAAAATGGCTTCTATTTCTACTGCTACATTTCCGGGTAGCGAACCCATACCTACGGCACTACGCACACCAATTCCATTTTCTTCACCCCAGATCTGCGCGAATAGTTCACTGCAGCCATTGATCACAACAGGATGTTTCTCATAATCAGGCGTCGCGTTTACCATGCCCAGTAATTTGATCACTCTTTTTATTCTATCGAGACTGCCGAGCTGTTCTCTTATAGCTGCCAGCATAGCGAGACCACATTGTTTTGCTGCAGCCTGTCCCTGTAGTTCGTCAAGATCCTGGCCCAGTTTACCTTTGATGGGGCTGCCATCTGCATTGACAGAAATATGTCCCGATACATAAAGCGTATTGCCATGTATAAGACAACGTTTATAGATGCCTTTTGAAACAGGTAGTACAGGCAGGGAAAGTCCAAGCGCTGCTAATTTATAGTCGATACTGGTTGACATGTTAATAAATATTTTTAAATACAGGTTAAAGGTAGGGGAATGTTTCGGGTGATGAAGTTGACAGTTCAATAGGATGTATTGTTTTTTCAAAGGATGCCCTGTACGATAACGGTCAATAAAAAAAGCCGCTTGTAACAAACAGTAATAAAAATTAGCGCTGGAATTAAATAATACACAAGTCTGAATCCCTATCTTTCACAAAAAAACCATGAAATATTTACTCATGTTTTCGTTCTTTCTTTTATGTTCATTTTTTGCAAATTCCCAAATTAAACTGACCGATACAAAATGGGAGGGAGAAGCGAATGTTCCAAAACCAATGCTCATCAGGTTTGAATTTCGCAGAGACACACTTGAAATGATCTACAATGGAAGAATAGTGGAAAGAATGAACTATACGCTCAAGGCAGATACAATGACGCTGGTCAAACTTTCCGGTTCAAGCCCATGCAAGGAAGAAATAGGACAATACAAAGTAACTATTAAAGGGGAGACGTTATATATCGCTCTGATCAGCGACGATTGTATGGGCCGTGCAAAATCTTTTATGGAGAAAGGGTATATAAAAAAGTAAAATTACCTGGGTCTCACTGAGGAGCAAACTGCGTGAGGCGGTATTGATCCATGAAGCGTCGACGCAATAGCCGCATTTTTTTCTCCTTAAAATCACATCGTTACAGGATCTGCGAACAAGAGCCCCTTAAGGCCTGTTTAAAAACGAACAGGTAAACATCCAAAACTCCGCGGAAACAGTTGACTTTACCTGCATACATAACGTAGACTGCACAAACGCCAGGGGGCAATTTTTGAAATTTTAATGTCGACTTTTGAATTCACCGGAACTAAAACTAACAATCGTTATCTTTGCAAATCCAAACGATCTCTTACAAAAAATAATACAATAGCGATGCCCAAAGAAGTATACATCATCTCTGCAGTCAGAACCCCAATGGGGAGTTTTGGAGGTGCCTTAAAAGACATACCGGCCACCAAACTGGGCGCCGCGGCCATTAAGGGCGCGCTGGCTAAAGCAGGTATCAAAGCAGAGCAGGTGAATGATGTATTGATGGGTTGTGTACTGCAGGCCAACCTGGGCCAGGCACCTGCCAGACAGGCGGCGAAATTCGCGGGATTGCCCAATGAGGTAAACTGCACCACCATTAATAAAGTATGTGCCAGCGGTATGAAAGCCATCGCGCAGGCGGCGCAGAGCATCCTGCTGGGTGATGCGGATATCGTGATCGCCGGTGGTATGGAAAATATGAGCAGCGTACCGTTTTATTCAGAGAATCTGCGCTGGGGAAATAAATATGGCAATACCACGATGATCGATGGCCTGGCCAAAGACGGGCTTACGGACGTATACGATGGAAAAGCCATGGGCAATGCGGCAGAACTCTGTGCATCTACCTGTGGTGTAAGTCGCGAAGAACAGGATGCCTTTGCCATAGAAAGCTACAAACGATCACAGGCAGCATGGGCAGATGGAAAATTTGCAGACGAAGTGATACCGGTAGAGATACCGCAACGCAAAGGAGAGCCAGTGGTATTTGCAAAAGATGAAGAACCGTTTAATGTTAAGTTTGAAAAGATCCCGACACTCAATCCCGCTTTTCAAAAAGACGGGACCGTCACGGCTGCCAATGCCAGCTCAATGAATGATGGTGCAGCAGCACTGGTATTGATGAGCAAGGAAAAAGCAGACGAATTAGGATTAAAACCAATTGCAAAAATACTTTCCTATGCAGATGCCGAGCAGGCGCCTGAATGGTTTACTACAACACCTTCGATAGCCGTGCCCAAAGCAGTTGCCAAGGCAGGACTGAAAATGGATGATATCGCCTTTTTTGAATTGAACGAGGCATTCAGTGTGGTAGGGATCGTGAATAGCGAAAAGATGAAACTGTATCCCACCCAGGTCAATGTAAACGGAGGCGCTGTTGCCTTAGGCCATCCGCTGGGTTGCAGTGGCGCCAGGATCATCGTTACCCTTATCAATGTACTCAAACAAAATAACGCGAAATACGGTGCCGCCGGTATCTGCAATGGCGGGGGTGGCGCTTCGGCGATGGTGATCGAACGGATGTAGTTTAAAATTAGAAAATCAAAAATCAAAATGCAAAAATAGCTACTGCTATCAGTCGCTGACTTTTGCATTTTGACTTTTCATTCTTTAAATCCAACATTCTTTCCCCCTTTACCCTCTTTCACCTCTTAGCCCCATTCATACAATTCTCCCCACCCAAATAAAATGCCTTTTTTAGTTTCGCAGCTGGTAAACCATCATCGTATTTACAAGCAAAACAATACCATGCGAATTCTACTTTCCTGCCTGCTGGCATTCTTTTTTTGTGCCGGTATTGTCTATGGGCAATCAACTCAAAAAATAGAGTTGGGTAAAACGTATAATGAAATGCGCGTCAGCCAGGACCTTTCTGTCGTTCTGCATCTTGACAAAGGGGAAACCTATGCCTTCAATATTCTGCAAAGAGGCATTGATGTAGTGGTGATACTATATGATAAAGACAAAAGATCACTGGTTGAACAGGATTCTCCGAATGGTTCATTTGGCCCGGAGGACTTCGAATACAAGGCAGCTGCGGCCGGTGATTATACACTTGTTGTCAGGAGACTGGATGAAGCGGGTAATCCACAGGAAGGAAAAGTGAACCTGGCAGTGCGACTGGTAGCAAAAAGTGAACTGGCTGAAAGAGAAAAAATAAAAAAAGAGTTGGAGCCTGAAAATAGAAAGACAGTACAGACGGCGGATATTGATCATTTCTGGCAGGCATTTGATAAGCTCAAAAACTGTCACACTCATGCAGACAGTGTGAATTCTTTTCAGCAATTGTACATTAACCGGGCCACCGATGGATTTATTGATTTTCTGAGAGTGCGCAATTTTACAGCAGAGGAATATGTACAAACCGTTGCGAAGCTGCCAAAATTCTACGCCAGTATCCGCCCCAATACATACGAAGTAAAAAAAGCAGCGCCGCTGATAGAAGAAACCTTTACCCGTTTCAAAGAACTGTACCCGGATTTTAAACCATTTAAAGTTTGCTTCGCGATAGGTACCATTCGTACGGGTGGTACCGTTTCCGATAAATTTGTATTGATAGGTTCCGAGATCAGCACTTCCACCAAAAACACAGATCTGTCCGAGTTAAATGGAAGTGCCATGAGTAAAGTGATGGCACAGGGCGATGATATCGTTCAAAAAATAAAGAACATCGTAGCACATGAAAGTGTGCATACGCAACAGGTGAGAAGACAGGATTCAACAGCCATCCGTTGCGATTTGCTTTATGCCTGCATGAGTGAAGGTTTCTGCGATTTCATCGGTGAACTCATCGCACAGGGGCAGATCAATAAAGTAGCGCAGGAATATGGTGATGCGCATGAAGAACAATTATGGCAGCAATTCAAAGCAGAAATGTGCGGTTCAAAGGCCGAGAACTGGTTATATAACTTCGCTACAGCAAAAGACAAGCCTGCCGATCTCGGTTATTATATGGGATATAAGATCGCCCGTGCTTATTATGAAAAAGCAACGGATAAGAAAAAAGCGATCGTTGATATACTGGAATTGAGAAACCCGCTTGACCTGTTGGAGAAGAGTGGGTATGACAGGCAGGCGAAGAAAAAAATATGAAACGCCTTTGCCCTTCCCCTTTATTCTTCGATCCTTGTTGATCGGATGCATAATGATTAGCATGGCGTAATCATCGTAGAGACGCAATGCATTGCGTCTCTACAGAATTTATAGGTGATTACACTTATGAATTAATGGTTTTATAAAAAAACTAGCCCTCATTTTATGGTTTATTGAAAATAATAGTTCAGATTTATTTACCGAACTATTTACCAACGAACCAAGACCCACAGCACATGAGAACCCGCCACCTCGTTCTCTGTATCCTATTTTTCTGTATTGC
>CAZGSG010000372.1:0-5760 GCA_964528095.1 uncultured Terrimonas sp. | reverse complement strand
TACAACCGCTGGTTGCGCCCAAAAAACCGGTTTCGACAAGGGGTCGTAAATCTCTAAAAGAGATCGGGATGAATGCCGGCCTGGTGCAAATTCCGGAAGACGAAGTATTATTTCAAAAGCACTATTATTCTATTGGCGAGGTAGCGACCATGTTCAGGGAAAATCAATCGCTTATCCGTTATTGGGAAACCGAGTTTGACATTCTGCAACCCCGAAAGAATAAAAAAGGTGACCGCTATTTCCGGCCTATAGACGTAAAAAACCTGGTATTAATATATGATCTCCTCCGTCGTCGCAAATTCACCATCGAAGGAGCCAAGGACTACCTCAAGAAAAATAAAAGGGCCGAAGAAAAATTTGCCATGATCCAGTCACTGGAAAAAATAAAGACCTTTTTTCTTCAACTAAAGGCAAATCTCTAGCGTTATCTGTTAGTCTTTTAGACGCATGATGCAACTTTGCCAGTCCCAGCTTCATCATTCGATTGCCTGCCTTATTAAATATTCTATTATATAGCATTTGAATCATGAAGAAATTACTCATTTTTTCTTTGTTGATGGCCATTGTAGCCATCCCGGCTTTTGCCCAGTCGCAATATGAAATACTACCGGATCCTACCGATGGCAAAATATTAAAAGGCATTATCTCGCGCGAAATACTGGAGAAAGACAGTTCGTTTAAATGGTATGCAAATAACCTGAAAGGTTATAAACCTAATGAAGCAGCGCTGTCCGGTTTGATAAAAAACAAAGACTCTATTCAATTGGTCGTCTTCATGGGCACCTGGTGCGAAGATTCGCATTATATTATTCCCAAATTTTTTACCCTGTTTGATGCGGCTGGTCTTGGCAAAGAAAAAGTATCGGTAAGAAAAAACCCGGAAATCTTACCGAAGCATTGAATGTGACAAATGTTCCTTCTATCCTCGTCATGAAAAACGGGAAGGAAATCGGTCGGGTAGTAGAATATGGAAAATCGGGTACGTTTGACAAGGATCTTGGAGAAATACTATCAGCGGCTTCAAAAAAATAACACCGCGCACCCAGGGAACCGCTAAAAAATATTTATTAATTCCCGCGGCTGAATATCTTTAGCAGGTGAACGCTATTTTCCCTACTTCTTATTCAACGCTCTGCTCCAACGCGCTCGCTGGCCTGCTGGCTGATAAATATGATAAAGGCCCGGTACAATGCAGGCTTATCCTGAGGGGCGTTAGTGATACCTATCTCGTCGAGACCCGCAATGCGCGTTTTATATTTCGTATTTATCGTGCTTCGCATCGTGATCTTCTACAAATACAATCCGAAATAGAATTGTTACTGGCTCTCCATGCAGCAATGGTATCCGTCTCTTACCCGGTTGCCGATCATAATGGTAGTATGATACAATCAATTGAAGCCGCTGAAGGTATTCGGTATGGCGTACTTTTTACCTATGCTATTGGCAAGTCTGTTCCGATCCTGAATGAGCAACAACTGCAGAACCTGGGTCATGAAATGGCGGATTTTCATACAATCAGCGCTACTATTCAACTGCCGGGCCGGCAAAGGGTTATTGACCTGGATACAACCCTTTTTCAACCGCTTGCAATGATAAAAGACGCGTTTGCTGAAGATGAAGATGGCTATACCTGGTTGTTGAAGGAAGCCGGCCAGGTAAAAAAAGAACTGGCCCAATACGATACTTCAGCCTTTGCAGCTGGTTATTGTCATTTTGATTTTCTACCAAAGAATTTTCATTTTAATACAGAAGATAAAATCACTTTTTTTGACTTTGATTTTTTTGGTCATGGCTGGTATGTCAACGACCTGATGACATTTAGACAACAGCTTTGCCTGGATGTATTATTTAACAGGATGACAAAGGAAGCTGCAAACAAAAGCTTTACCATTTTTGTAGAAGCATACAGTCAATACAGACCTTTAAGCAAGGAAGAGTTTGCCGCATTACCTCAACTGGCACTGGGCTTCTGGTTGTTCTATATGGGATTTCATACTACGCATGACCAGTTTTACCCATTGGTCTTTGATCCTGCTCATCTTAAAATGCGGACCGCTCTTATCCGAAAAGTAATAGACTGCAATCAGGAGCTACATCAAATGTATAGCGGAACCTGATATATTGTTTATTGCCTGGTAAATGGCACCTATTGATCTTATCCAAGTGTTGCTACCTTGATATCCGTACTTGCGCCCGCAATTTCCACTTTCAATTCTTCAAGTAATAAAAGGACGGCAAAATTGATCTCTTCTTTTACTGTATTAAAATCCTGCAAGGTAATCGGCCCTGTAAAATAATCGACCGAAATAACCTGTGCCGATGAAGTAATATCGCTTAACAGCACGCCCGAACTTTCAACTTCCTTATGATCCATGATTTTCCGGATGCCGGCAACCAGTTGTTGCGTAGTTGCCGCAGGGGTAGTTAATCCTATCTCCAATCGCAATTCACCTTTACGTTGTGTGCGTTGGGAAAGATTGTCGAGGATGCTATCCACCATCTGTTTATTTGGAACGGTGATATACGTTTTTTGATCGGTCCTGATACGGGTACTGCGTAGCCCTATTTTTTCTACAGTGCCGGTGAAGTTGTGCACTTTTACCACATCGCCCATGGTAAATGGTTTATCAAAAAATATGATAAATGATGCGATGAGGTTTTCCAGGCTTTCCCGTAACGCCAGCGCGATGGCTGCAGCAACAAGACTCACGCCTGTCAGCAGGTTGCTGATCTGGTATCCAAAGGCAAATTTGAGAATCATCAGGAACCCAATGATCGTAAGTATGACCTTAAAGAAATCTTTAAAAAAAACGATAAGCTGGTTGTCTGAGGGGTCCGTTGTGCGGTCTGCCTTTACCTGCAGGATCATTGCTATAAAATCAATGGTCCTTATCAACAACCGTATAAATGAGATTACAATCGCCAGTGAACCAACTATACGCAATATCTCTTTTAAAGTGATCCGATATATCTCCGCGTCGAGCTGATCAGGGAAATTAAGACGGTTCAATGTAGCTACGGATACCATTACTACCAGGAAAAAGCCCAGTGGTTTTACGATAAGGGTAGTAAAGGACCGTTTGTCGATATCCTTCCAGGCTTTTTTTACCAGTTGAAAAATAAGATGGGCAATGGACTGGGAAAGATACTTTTTAAAGAGAACCACGAACAGGATCACAGCAATTACCAGCAAGTAACTTTTTACCGTATTACCAAACCATATCTGCTCAAAAAAATCATTCATTGCTGCTGATGAATTAAGCTGCTAAATTATAAAATACTTAAGGATTAATTACCTGTATTTGATAAAAATGGGCGGGGAGAGTTCTGTGCTCTGTTTTTACACGGAGTAAAAAAAACAATAAGCAGGCTCCCCTACCGAAAAGAATAAATCTCAATCACATCTTTCTTAAGCGCATACAACCGGGATGCCGTAAAGTTAAAAGCGCGGCTCTTGTATATCTCGTCCGGCATTTTCCATTCGTCTGTGCGGAAAGTGCTGATATCGTAACGGAAAAGTTTATTATTTACTGAACCGAAAATATACTTTCCTGCTATTTTGAAATTATGCCAGCCGGCGATCAGGATCTTATTCTTTAAAGCCCCATAGTAGTCAAATGTATATACCGCTTTTGCCGAATCATAGAGGTAAACGTACTTGTCCTGATCATAGATCTTTTGTGGAGATGGTGCTTCGTCGAAAAGCTGTCTGAAATCGGTTGTCTCCTGCAATACCGTTCCATCATCATCTATTTTTTTTAGCTTATTTTCCACCTCATCGTACAACCATATCTTATTGTCATATGACTGGCCAATAGCCTGTACCTGCAATATATTGCGTTTGCGGAGATCGATAATAGTGCGAATGGTCAAAAAACGGTCGAGCACGACTATTGTAGAAAAGTCCTTATAAAAAAGCAGCACTTTTAATGGATTGGAAACATCGATCAGGCTGGCCTGTCCGAATTTTTTTACATCGTTAAATACTGCTACCGAGTCGCCGTTTGCATTTAATTTTTTTACCTGGTTGGTGCTGCTGAGAATATAAATATTATCCAGGTTGTCTACCGTGAAAGCGGCAATATCGCCCTGAACAGCCCTTACCAGGCGGAATGAAGTATCTGCCTGGGCAGTAACACTGCTGTTAGCAATAACCAGTAAAAGTAATATATTGAATAGCCTGTTCATTTATCCCCTGATGATCTTTGCTTCTTTACCCTTGTACGATTTAAGTTCCATATTCGCTCCGTCGAATACCGCATACGTGAAATAATTTATCCAATCTCCGAGATTAATGTAGCGGCTTTCACTATTCAGACGATAATCGATCGGCAAGTGTCTATGTCCGAACACAAAATAGTCGATCTTTTTTTTCTGCGACATTTCTTTGGCATAAATGAGCAACCATTCTTTATCTGCCCCAAGAAAGGTCTCTTCCGAAGACCCTGTCTTAGCCCGGCTGCTACGGCTAAGATAATTGGCCAGTCCAAGGCCTATTGCAGGAGGCAAAATACCAAATAGCCATTGGCAAACCGGATTACGAAAAACCTTTTTCAATCTTTTATACCCATGATCACCGGGACCAAGCCCGTCTCCATGTCCGATGTAAAACTGCCTGCCCTTTCTTTCAAATTCTTTTGGCTCAAAATACACTGGCATATTCAGCTCCTGCTGAAAATAATCCTTCATCCACATATCGTGATTGCCAACAAAAAAGTGCAGAACAATTCCGGCATCTGACAGTTCTGCCAGCTTGCCCAATAAGCGAACATATCCCCTGGGCACTACGCGTCGATATTCATACCAGAAGTCGAACATATCGCCTACTATAAAGATCTCTTCCGCATCTTGCTTTATTTCGTCCAGGAACTGAACGATGCTTTTTTCCCTTTCGAGACTGGCAGCATGATCGGGTGCGCCGAGATGGAAATCAGAAAGAAAATAGATTTTTTTTGACACAATTATAATAGCCGGGGCTTCCTGTAAAAGATCCTGCCCCTGTTTTATTTATTTTTTATATAGTCTATTATATCGCCTGACCCGATAGGTGTCCGGCCGGAAACATCTCCATTATACCAATATATCCATGCGGGAATTATAGTACCTGTGTGAATTATCTCTGCTATTTCACGCCTGTACAACGGACTTTCATGTGCTTCAACCAACACACCTTCATAATCGTCCAGTTGCGCGATAGCCCAGGGAAATTCATTCTGATTTTTTATGACATATAATTCTCCAATGATATATTCTTCATTCACCGAAGGAATAGCTGCAGGGTAATCTCCCATATCAAATAAAACACCTTTTACTTTTGCTTCGCCCACCAGGTTGAAGTAGCGGCTGACATATTCATAAGCAGGGCTATGAAAAGCGCTGCGTAATGAGCCGTACACAAAAAGGTGATAGTTTTCTGATTTAGACATGGTATAAGGTCAACTTTAAAAGTAAAAATTTAAAGACTAATTCTTCCAGGCAGTAAAAAACGCAGAATAGTTAATTCCAGGTTTTTTCATTTTAATTTTTATTGCCATCAATCTGTTTCTACTAAAAACAGGTATACTTCTTTTGGTCCATGCACTCCTACAACCAGTGTTTTTTCAATATCCGCTGTACGACTGGGTCCTGTAGCAAAAGTTATAAGAGAGGGTAATTTATCGCTATACTTTTCTTTCACCAATTGTAATGCATCCTTCACATCATACATGAGTTGTTAAGTTAAAGCAACACAAATATTAACAGGTCCAAATGCGCTCTTTT
>CAZGSG010000371.1:0-5778 GCA_964528095.1 uncultured Terrimonas sp. | reverse complement strand
TATGTCCAATGGTACCATTGGTAATGTTAAATCACATACGGTCAGTACCATTCCATCTATTCCCATTCCTAAAAATGGCTATATCTATGTATATGTAAGCAATGAAAGCAATTATGATGTATTCTTTGATAATCTGCAGGTGATACATACGCCGGGTCCAATTTTGGAGGAAACACATTATTATCCGTTTGGGTTGACGATGGCGGGGATAAGTAGTAGAGCAGCAGGCGGAATGGATAATAAATACGAGTATAATGGACAAGAGAAACAAGAGGATCTTGATATTAACTGGTATCAATATAAATGGAGAAATTATGACCCGCAAATAGGGAGATTTTTTTCTACAGATCCATTATCTTCCAAATTTGAACATTTAACACCATACCAGTTTGCAAGTAATAATCCCATTTCCATGAGAGAGTTGGAAGGTCTAGAAGGAATTAAATTTCAAGAATATGACGAAAATGGTCAACTTATCCGAAATGTTGTTCAGCAAAATGTTTATGTAGTCGTAGTAGAAGACTGGCATAAAAAGGGTGTAGGACCTAGGGATAGAATTACCTCGACTTATTCTTCCTCAGATGTTTCCGAAATTAGACAGATATTAAATGAAGCATTTAATGGAAGTGACGGGAAAGGCTCAAAAAGTTCAGAAGGAGAAACGGTATTCTTTGATTTTAATGTGCAAGAATATAAAGTTGAAGCCAAAGAGAATTTTACAACTGCAGATTTGTATCTTAAAGCAGTTGATGAGTACGCTACGGAAAGCGGGGAAATACTAGGTCAAAACGACTTAACAGGCAAAATCAATTATGCCAAATCACCTGCAAATTTTATCGTAAGTACATTCTCTAAAAACCCGGGAGAAAACAACGGCACTAAGACCAGTATTCAAGCCAGTGAAAAATTCAACCTTGATACTCATCTTCATGAAATGTTACACCAACTTACAACTCGTACCGACATTGAAGAACATGCTCTAGGAGGAGGGCTTAATACGCCAACCGCCCCTCTAACGCCTTCAAATGTTAGCGCTGTTTTAAATGATGCTCTCAAAGCAAAAAACCCAATAAAGAAAAGATAATAATATCAATGAACTATTTAATCAAGCTCTTTTTTATGCTCTCGTTATATCACACAATAAAGGCATAACCATGAATACTAAGCCAGATAGCCAGTCTTATATCCAGGGATCATTTGCTGATTGGTGATACATCCATGCCCATTGCCAGGCATCACTACCAGTCTGTAATTAATAAACTAAATATTATTGAATAAGCTAACCCTGATTGTTACGCCATTGATTTGGACTTTATAAGAGATTGAAGTCTTTACGAAGATCATCAACCCTCTCCCATTGGCTGTTGGCTAAAACTTATTTTAACACGGAGACCGCCTTCGCTTGCGCCAAAGCTTCAGAATTATATTCCTGATTTCGTTCAACATTAAAATTCAAAATAAGGAGGCAAGGATCAATAAGAAATGTCCGATCTTCTTTAGGCCCTCCGTGGCTCCATAATCTAAATGATTATTTCAAATACAATGATTTCAATTCCTCCGTGTTACCGTGTTAAAACCACTTTAAGCCGGTTGCCGCAGATCACTATACAACCCTCTCCCATTGGCTCGTTCGCTAAAACTTATTTTAACACGGAAGCACAGATGATCATTCTTTTTATTTATACAGAACTATATTCCTGATTTCGTTCAACATTAAAATCCAAAATAAGGAGACACGGATCGATAAGAAATATTGTCTATCCATTCCTGGTATTACCGTGTTAAAACCACTTTAAACCGGTTAATATTAGTTGACAAACATTCTTAAAGAATCCATTGACAGGTAAATTTTATAACTAATCCCCAGAATTCTATAACCACTTTACCTAAATCCTTAAGTACCTTTACATTATATTTTCAGGTAAAATTCATTACAGCTTCTTATACCTGGCACAGACTCATGAAAAGGATACCATTTATACAATTGAAAGCAGCTTTACTACTGATAGTATTCAGCCTGAATACCATCCTGAGCATTGCTTGTGGAGTTGATATAGATATGGGATTCAATACATCCCATCATCCTGGTAAAGAGGCAACCGGCATACATGTGCATGCCGATGGCAAAAAGCACCACCATGATAAAAAGACAGGTGATCATACGCAAAAACAAAAAAAAGATAACTGCTGCAATGATCAGGTGACCAGATTTTCCCTAAGTGATAAATCAGTTCCTCAAACAGGTACTATTATCAGCCCCGTGTTTCCAACCGCGTTTATTGCTTCTTACCATGACATAGCGCTATCCTATTCATCACAGGTAAATCTAAGCACCAGGTATTTTGTACTCGGTCACCATCCCCCGATACCAGACATCCTCATAGCCATTCAGCGTTTTCAAATATGAGTTGATTTAATGTTCCCTGGCATGAGATGCCGGTAATTATTTTATTGAACATTAAATTATATTAATATGAAAAAAACACTTTTTATAGTTGCATTAGCCGCGACTGTATTTATACAATACGGTTTTGCACAGGATAGTACAAAAAACCAGGCTTCGCCCCTGCTCATCTCCTATTATGGTTTAAAAGAGGCGCTGATCATCAGTAATGCTGATGCAGCGGCAACCCGTGCAGGAGAATTCGCAAAAGCATTAAATTCATTAGATAAGGATATCGTAAAAGAGGATAGCCGTAATGCGTTGTTAAGCGATGCAGGCGCTATTTCAAAAACCAACAACCTTACCATTCAGCGAGAAAAATTCGCCGCTTTATCTGCAAATATGTATGCCCTGGCAAAGACTACAAAACTTTCTCCCGAGCCTGTTTACCTGCAATATTGCCCTATGAAAAAAGCATCATGGCTTAGTAGTAGTAAGGCCATCAAAAACCCTTATTACGGCAGCGCGATGCTTACCTGCGGCAGCGTTAAAGAAACGCTCTAGTTTATTCCTGCGCATAGCCTTTCATTTAATAAAAGGCTATGCGTATTATTTTAAAGAAACTGCCATGATAAAATCAATCATTGGTTTTATCATGGCAATTAGACGGCGATGCAAAAGATTAAAAAATAATGGTCCGGATTTTTAAAACAATTTGGTTCACAAAAGAGTGCTGTAAATAAATTTATTATGGAACATCAACATCATTCACAAAAATATACCTGCCCGATGCATCCGCAAATTTTACGGGATGCGCCCGGCAAATGCCCATTATGCGGCATGACCCTGGAGCCAGTTAAAAGCGCCGCCGCTACCAACACGCATGGCAAACATGAAAACCATACCGGCATGGCCAGTGATTTCAGAAAACGCTTCTATGTGGTACTCGTATTAACCATTCCCATCATGCTATTGTCAGAAATGATCCAGCACTGGCTGAATATTCATATTAGCTTTCCCGGATCGAAATATGTTTTGCTCACATTATCTTCTGTGGTTTTCTTTTATGGGGGTTGGCCTTTTTTACAGGGATTGGTGAATGAAGCAAGGGCTAAAAATCCGGGAATGATGTTTTTGATCGGTTTCGCGATTTCGGTTGCTTACCTCTACAGCCTGGCCATTGTATTTGGCCTGGAGGGTATGGATTTCTTTTGGGAACTGGCAACACTTATCCTGATCATGCTGCTGGGGCATTGGATAGAAATGAAAACCGTTGCAGGTGCATCAAGAGAATTGGAGTTACTGGTGCAGTTAATGCCCGCAGAAGCGCATCTGGTAAATGGCGTGCTGACCGTTGATATTAAAACGGACAGGCTACGGGAAGGCGATACGATTCTAATAAAACCTGGTGAAAAGGTAGCGGCGGACGGGACTATTGCCGAGGGCGAAACCTACCTGAATGAAAGTATGCTTACAGGGGAATCAAAACCTGTGCAAAAGCTGAAAGGCGATAAAGTGATCGCGGGGTCAATTAACGGTAACGGGGCCATTAAAGTAATTGTTTCGCATAGCGCAAAAGATTCTTATTTAGCACAGGTAATAAAACTGGTACAGGATGCTCAAAATGCGAAATCCACTACCCAGGTTTTAGCAGACAAAGCAGCGAAATGGCTGACCATTATCGCGTTACTTGCCGGCATTACTACATTCCTGTATTGGAATATAACCGGCCAGTCCCTGGCTTTTGCGATGGAAAGGATGGTCACCGTAATTGTTATCTGCTGTCCCCATGCGCTGGGACTGGCAGTACCGCTGGTAGTGGCAAAATCAACGGCATTATCCGCACAGAACGGCCTGTTGATTAAAAACAGGACCGCATTTGAAAATGCCAGAAAAATAACTACCGTTGTTTTTGATAAAACAGGTACGCTTACAGTAGGCAAATTTGAAGTATCAAAAACCGTATCACTAAAAAGTGATTTTGCCGAAAATGAAATTATACGACTCGCGGCCGCGCTGGAACAAAAATCAGAGCATCCTATTGCAACAGGCATCCTGCAAAAAATAAAAGACCTGTCTATCGCCGTTCCGACAGCAGTGAATTTTAATGCTATTACAGGCAAAGGCGTTGAAGGCACTGTAGAGAGTAAAAAAATAATGGTGGTCAGCCCGGGGTATCTAAAGGAAAAAAATATCGCTACTCCTGTAGACTTTACAGCCAATGATACAGAAACGGTCGTATTTGTAATTGTGAATAATGAACTGGCAGGCTATATAGCCTTATCGGATAAAATACGGCCAGAATCGGCAGACGCGATAAAAGCGCTGCGCCAAAATAATATCAAATCTATCTTGCTTACAGGCGATAATAATAAGGTAGCCAAAAGTGTAAGTGATGCATTGGGAATGGACAGCTTTATTGGCGAAGTCTTGCCCCATCAAAAATTAGAAAAAATAAAGGAGTTGCAAAGCAAAGGAGAATTTATCGCCATGACAGGTGATGGAGTAAATGATGCCCCGGCTTTAGCAATTGCTGATGTTGGCATCGCAGTTGGTAGTGGTAGTGATATTGCCGCAGAAACAGCAGGCATTGTTTTGGTAAACAGCAATCCAAAAGATATTGTGAGTTTGATCTTATTTGGCAAAGCCACCTACAGAAAGATGATACAAAACTTAATTTGGGCAACTGGCTACAATGTGGTGGCGTTGCCATTGGCCGCAGGTGTTTTATATAAAATGGGATTACTGCTAAGCCCTTATAAAGCAAGACTTGCAACTCTAATTGTCTTTGTTTTGTCATCTGTCCACGCAAAAATTATCCGATTACCTGATTTCGTCATCTGTGGGAATCCGCTTGATCGTGATTCTGAAGAAGAGGCAATGATCATTGAAGGCTCTTTTTTGCCCGTATTATAAACTCTTTTTGTTTTTATAACTGAACGTTCCATCCAACTGACCATTGCAGATTTCTCATCAAGCAATACAATATCCACCCGGCCCAAGGTTTTGCCCTCATCAACTCTAATAGGATTAGAAAACGTAGCCCCTCCATCTTCGGAAAAAACAACATTTACCTGTGCGTTTTTTTCAGGGGAAGAAAACCATGCTACCGCCAGATTGTTGCCCTCTGCTTCAATACGTGGACCGTTGACAGGACAGCCTTCAATTTTCCAATTGTCGGCAAATATTGTTTTTGGTTGGGTCCATTGACCATTCACAAATCGAACGATTGACATGTCCCTGATTTCGTTATCCGATCTGTCTCGATAAACTACAACAGGGCCCTTCGAAGTAATTGCAGCACTCGTCTGGCAACAGTCACATACACGATTATCCAGTTCCCACTCACCTGATTTTTTGCCGGTTTTATCCACGATTGCGCCGCGGATTGTCAT
>CAZGSG010000370.1:0-5784 GCA_964528095.1 uncultured Terrimonas sp. | reverse complement strand
GTTTGTTTTGACGGTTGCAAGCTTAACGCATACAGGTTGTTAAGCGTATTAAAAAAGAAATGCGGGTTGAGTTGCTGCCGGAGCAGATCCAGTTCAGTACGCGTTCGCTCTTTTTCAAGTAAGACGATCTGGTTGTTTTGTTTGGCCCATTGCAGCACCAATACCACGGGCATACTAAACAACATGATCCCCAACGCTGCAAACGCGTTTTCAAGTTGAAATGGATTGGCCGGAAATATATTGCCCAGGAGCTGATTCATCGGCAATAAGATCAATAACTGCGCCATTAGAGGATATAAAAAAGCTACCGTTGCCATTACACCGAAGAAATACATGATCAATCCTTTTTCCTTCAACAGCCTTGAAACCAATACCCGGCTGTTAATAAAAAAAAGAAAATAACCACATAGATACATAAAGAGAAATTGCAGACTAAAGCTGAGGAATGTACCGAAATGTTGTATTATTTTGCCGGGTTTAAACTCAGCACCTATTAGCAATTGTTGGGCTGTGTGGTATCTTGGGTCGTTCAGACTGGATGTTGCCATTGCCGCAAGAGTAAGCGAAATAAGTACTATGATCGCCAGTACTGCATTTTCAAGACTGACATATTGTATCCATTTATTGTTCTTTCCTTTTTTTCTATAGTAACTGTTTACCTGTAGTATAATCTCCAGCGCACAACTGCAAACAGCATTGGTAAAAACAAGTATTGTATTGTTTACTTGCGGAAATACAAGACATAGAAATATAATGACCGGTAAATAAATATAGAAGACTGTATTCCGGTATAGCTGATACCGCTTTGCGGTCAATTTTTTTTCCAGACGGTCTTTATGCCATAGAAATAGAAAAAGAGGCGATTGAATAAGGCCTGTCACCAATATCGCGCCAAGGTAATTTTTCCAGGAAGCGCCTCCCACCTGCAAAGTATGCAGGATTGTCACCCAAAACAATAATCCTGCAAAGATCCAGAACTCATGCCGCCTCGCCAGCAGGAAAGGTCTGCTTTTAAATATGTTCATATTCACAGTAAATAAAATAACAGCTAATAGGCAACATACACAAAATTTAATGACGAACGTATAGATTTTGATGATGTAGGTGAATACTGCGCAAAATACCAGCATATTATGCGTTGGTCATCCTTTTAATTTCCTTTATCACTTATAGTTGAATACACGATACAGACCATCTAATTTGCCTCTATTAATAAAAGAATATAATATGGACAGGCTGAAAATAATCAATCTCACTAAAAGTTATGGCAATGGCGTGAAAGCGCTGGACAATGTTTCACTCAGCATTTCTAATGGTATGTTTGGGCTACTTGGCCCTAATGGCGCCGGTAAGTCTTCATTGATGCGAACGCTGGCCACCCTGCAGCAACCGGATAGTGGACAGGTATTTTTTGCAGGAAAAGATATCCATCAGCACCCCCAGGAATTGCGGAATCAATTGGGCTACCTGCCACAGGATTTTGGCGTTTATCCTAAAATAATAGCGACAGACCTGCTGGACCACCTTGCCATCTTAAAAGGGTTACTAAATAAAAAACAACGAAAAGAACAGGTCATGTCGCTGCTGCAACAAACCAATTTATATGCTGTACGCAAACAATCGGTCAGTACATTCTCTGGAGGTATGCGACAACGTTTTGGCATCGCCCAGGCACTATTGGGTAATCCACAACTCATAATTGTCGATGAGCCCACAGCCGGCCTTGATCCCTATGAACGCAATCGCTTTCATGATCTTCTAAGTGAGATTGGCGAACAGGTGGTCGTTTTACTTTCTACACATATCGTAGAAGATGTACATGATCTCTGCCCGGAAATGGCTGTGCTCGCAAATGGCAAACTGATATTACAGGGTAAGCCTGCATTACTGACGGAAACGTTAAAGGGCCAGGTATGGCGGAGAACCGTATCGAAAGATGAATTACAACGCTACCAGTCTTCGCTAAACGTTATCTCCACCCGTATGATGGCGGGCAAGATACAATTATATGTTCTTTCTTTCGATTGTCCTGATAGCGGTTTTGAGCCATTCACTCCCGGCCTGGAAGAAGTTTATTTTTCTGCATTATTTGGCGCGCAGCGTCCAGGAAAGGAGGCGGGTATATGTTAAGTTCTTTGTTGGGCTTCGAACTCAAATATCATTTTCGCCAACTCACATTCAAAATAGCGGCGTTACTCTTTTTTGCACTGGGCATATTAGTTATACAGGGTGGCTTTGGCGGTGTGGATGTACACAAGAATTCACCCTATGTTATCACTGTAGCGGTAGGCATACTTTCCCTGTTTTCCATATTTGCCATTACTCTTTTTTGCGCCAATGTAGTATTAAGGGATACTACGCACAAGATGGATGCATTACTATTTACAACAGCAGTAAAACGGCTCCCCTATTTTGCCACAAGGTTACTGGGATTAGTAATAGTTGTATTCTTTATTATTTGCCTTGCTTTGCTGGGCATGTATGTTGGTTCAATAATGACAAACCCTTCTCAAATCGGACCATATAAACTGGTTTATTACTTATACCCGCTTTTTATTTTCGGACTTCTCAATATCCTGTTTGCCTGCAGCCTGCTTTTCGGTGTCGCAATGCTTACCCGCAGTGTAAGGGCAGTGTATGCCGTTGGTGTGCTTTTATATATTTTGTATTGGGTGGCTTCCATTCTCGGTAATTCGCCGTTAATGGCCGGTCCCGCGTTAAAGGCAAACGAACATAGTTTATTGCCTTTCTTACTGGACCCTTTCGGGCTTGCATCTGTTTTTGGCGATACCCGTTCCTGGTCCGACCTGCAACGAAATAGTCAATTGTTTCCGATCAGCCGGGTCTTTCTGCTGAACCGTTTACTATGGACAGCTCTTACCACAGTGCTTGTTATACTATGCTACCGGCTCTTTCAATTCAGACTATACATGCCGGCAAAAAACAACAGGCAAAAAAAACAAAAGGCTTCAACATTGATCCCTTACAAAAGTTACCAGGGATATCCGCAGGGTTTTTTATATGGCTGGAAAAGTTTTGCCTCCCAACTGAAACTGGAATTAATATCCCTGTTCAAGAATATTCCGTTCATGGTCATGCTGCTGCTATGGATATTTATGTTTGCAATGGAATTAAAGGACATCTTATTTGAGGGCTCTTATGGGATACATGCTTACCCGTCATCTGGTATTATCGCTGAAGAAATACGCTCGATGAAACCCGCGATGCTCCTGATCATATTCTTTGCGGCAGAATTACTGGCAAGAGAACGCGCTTCTAATATGCAGGCGCTGATATACAGCAGCCCCATACGCAGCGTAACGCTATGGGGAGCAAAATCTCTTACAATTGGAGTATTGGTTGCCACTCTTGTCACCCTCAATATTTGCATTGGCATTGTAATGCAGTTGATCGGCGGGTATTCTCCGATAGAACTACCCGTCTACCTGTCCTTATATTATTATAGCGGCCTGCCCTTATTCCTTTTTGCATTGCTGGTTATTTTTATCCAAACGCTCATAACAGAAAAATACCTGGGCATGTTAATAAGCCTGGTAGTTACTTTTATCATCCTCTTTGGCAACCGCCTGGGAATTGAGCATTATTTACTGCGCTATGCATCAGTACCCGATCTGAATTTCTCAGCAATGAACGGGTTTGGGCATTATGCAAAGGCATTCAATTGGTATATGCTATACTGGGCTTGTTTTGCTGCCATCTTTTCCCTGCTGACTATCGGCATATGGAAAAGCAGCACACATATTACCTTTAAGCAACGAATAAGATCGATAGGAAATCGCCTGGGCAAAACCGGTGGGTTTCTACTTTTAATTTCTCTGCTGGGCTGTATCTCCGCTGGCACTTATATATACCGGGCAACAAATATTACTGGCAAATACAAAAGTAGCGGAGCAAGGCAAGAGTGGAAATTGCAATATGAAAAAAAATACAAACCGCTTTCCACCCTGCCTCAACCGATCATTACAACCGTAAAGACAACAGTAGACCTGTACCCGGAAGCCGCGAAATACAAAGTAAAAGGAAGCTACCTTTTAAAAAACAAATCCGGCTTACCTATATCAAGGATCTGGGCAGGTCTGGATCCAGAAGTGACTGCTTCCTCTATTTCCATACCCGGGTCGATCAAACAAACCCATGATGCAGTCTATGATCAATATTTTTTTGATCTCAAAAAGCCATTGTTACCAGGTGAAGAGATGAGTATGGATTTCTCGATAGAGGTCAGCACCTCGGGCTTTACCCGCTTTAACACAGAAAATTCGGTTGTAGCAAATGGTTCCTATATCGAGTTGGAAAAATATGTACCCTTCCTGGGATACAATAGCGACTTCGAAAGCCAGGATCCGCATAATAGGCAAAAAGCCGGACTGTCTGCTATATCCACCACGGAAATGCCTGACAGCAACTATCACCTGATCGACCTGGAGACCACCATTTCTACAGATGCCGATCAGTATATTGTGACGGTAGGTTCTTTGCAAAAGACCTGGACATCTGGTAACCGCAGTTATTTTACTTATAAAACAACAGCACCGATCAATTTTATGTTTGCACTCTGTTCTGGCAGGTATGCGGTAAAAAAAGAAATCTATAAAGGAGTCACATTCAGCATATTTTATCATCGGGATCATACCTATAATCTTGTCACGATCATGCAGGGAATGAAGGACGCGATGGATTATTGCAACAGCAATTTCGGCGCCTACCCATTCACTCAGTTTACACTTGCCGAGATCCCACAGTATCGTGCCGCCGCCACAGCGTATCCAGGTCTTATATTCAGTGCAGAGAAGATCAACTTCATGAGCGACTTCAGTGATACCAGTAAAGTGAACTATGGCTATGCGCTGGTAGCACATGAAGTTGCACATCAATGGTGGGCAAATAAACTGGCGCCAATCCAGATACCTGGAGCACCGACGCTTAAAGAATCACTGGCAAAATATACGGAAGCCATGATCGTGGAGAAACATTTTGGAAAAATGTATTTACGTAATTACCTGCAAATGGATAATAATCTATATTTCGCCCTCCGTGGCGGCGAGCGGGAGTTACCATTGGATAGCACCATCGGACAAACATATGTGTTCTATCAAAAAGGCGGCCTTGCGATGTATGCGATCAAAGAAACACTGGGTGAAGAAAAGGTGAACGGTTCAT
The DNA here is from genome assembly GCA_964528095.1 of uncultured Terrimonas sp. Lineage (GTDB taxonomy): Bacteria > Bacteroidota > Bacteroidia > Chitinophagales > Chitinophagaceae > CAZGSG01. The sequence continues at coordinate 603 of CAZGSG010000370.1, read as the reverse complement.
TAAGACGATTGATCGAAAAACACGCATCCCCACATACAAAAGCAACAGTTGCCAATCTTATCGATGAATTATGCCAGGATGCAACAGCCAGCCAGGTGAACCGTATCAACGATATGCTTAGAAAAGTGATCGTATTTAAAACGTCCATCGAAATCTTATCCTGCAAACCATTACCGAACGGACAGTTCAGCCTAAGCCTACGTATCAGGACAGGCAAAAGCGACCAGGATCAACAACAAGTGCCGCTTGATGACGAAATGGACATCGCTATATTTGATCAATCCACAGCTAACTGGAACATACATACCAAACCGATCTATCTGCAAAAACATCAATTCACTAAAAAGGATACTGTACTAACGATTATTATTAATCAGAAACCAGCATCGGTCGCCATCGATCCATATGGCTATCTGCTGGATGACAACCAACAGGACAATATGAAAGACATTCAACAATAACGTAAAGCCTTAACCGGCGATAAACTACATTTTAAAACACCAGACTAAAAAGCAGGGACGAATTTGTCCCTGCTTTGTTAATATGGATTTTTTTGGCGATGAAATAATCGTCCTCCAGCGCTATTTTTTCGAGCTTCTTGGC
>CAZGSG010000369.1:0-5799 GCA_964528095.1 uncultured Terrimonas sp. | reverse complement strand
CACTACTGCTTTTGGCTGGAGTTATGTGTTTATCATCCTGACTGCTATTGCAGTACTGATCCTGGTCGCCTGCCTGCTGTGGTTACCCGATCCTTTTGTTCCCGACAAGACCTTATCACTCAAGCCTGGCCCCATCCTGCGTAGTTTTCGTGCCGTACTCGTACAGCCACAGTTTTACACGTATGCGTTAACGGGCGCAGTGGCTTTTGGAGGATTGTTTGCATACGTGTCGGGTTCTCCGGTGATATTTATGACGGTATTTGGTCTTAGCCAGAAAGCGTATGGATGGATATTCGCCTTTTTATCCATTGGGTTTATTGGTTCAAGCCAGCTGAATTCTTTATTGTTGCGGCGATTCAATAGCGAGCAGATCGTTCGTGCCGCGTTGATAGTATATGCTATTGCCGGGATGGTGTTCTTTTTATTTTTACAGGCAGGCTGGCTTAATTTGCCCGTCACGATTGTCTTTATTTTTTTACTGCTGGCCTGTATCGGTATTGCCAACCCGAATGCAGCGTCGCTTACACTGGCTCCTTTTACAAAAAATGCAGGCACAGCTTCTGCATTGATGGGTGCAATACAGATGAGCATCGGCTCATTGATCTCCATCTTCGTGAGTTTGTTCGACAAACCCTCGCTGATGCCAATGGTAACAGCCATGGCGGGTTCCGCGCTGCTGGCATTGATCATATTATTTATTGGCCGCCGCAGGATCGTGGAGCCGGTGGAAGTAAATAAGGAGAAGGAACTAGTCGTTTTACATTAAAAAATCAATTCTTCCTTTATTATGTAATAAGATGCGGGAACAGGCGATAATGAGTTATTGTATAGTATTATTATTTTCCATTACGAACCTGTCTTTTTCAATATTACCTGATCCGGTCACGGTATTCTTCTCAAACAAATGTCTTGCGCGAAGCGCGTCTTTATAAAGTACCAGTGTACTACCGGCATTGCTTTTTAAAAATTGATTTCCTGCAAGATTGCTTACCTGTACGCCTGTTAAGCGGATCAAGGCTTCATTGCCCGGAGCAACACTGTTTGTTATCTTATTATTGCTGAACCGGAGATTAGGCCCCATCGTGCTTTCGTCATTGCCGCCCCTGTATATATCAAGCAATATGCCGTTCTGGCTCGTGAAAGTATTACCGGTGATCACTATTTTCTCCGCGCTGTAATAGCCTTTGTTATCTTTTTCATCATTTAACAGGAATCCATTACAATTGTTATTTACAAAAGAACTATTCCTGATCACGATACTGTCTGCCACCATGTATTTGTATGCAAAAAAGATATTTCCACAGCCATTTGCGCGATCCAGGCCTGTAAGTGAAAGATGGTTCAGTTCAAGATTATAATGATTGGAAGCACCGCTGCTGTCGTTGGAAATAAACTGGCCGGCCTTTATTCCACTGCCATTGACCTGGAGTTGTTTTAAGCTGAGTCGCCCATTGCCTGCTAGGATAAAAACACTTTGTATATTTCCCGTGTTGATAAGAACTGGCGTCTTGCTGCTGCTGGTAAAGGTTACAGGCTTGGTTATAACAAATGGTGCGGACAATGTGTAACTTTTCGCCGTCAGGTTGATAACTACAGGGTCTGCTGTTTGTAACTGCCGGTAGATATCTTCAATTGTTGCACAGTTTACGGCTGTCGCTTTTTTTGAAGGGATTGGGGTTTTCTTAAACCAGCCCGCTCCACATGCGGTAAAAGCATTGGCCTGTATTTTTTTTATCAATTGCAGGTCCGTAAAACCTGGCCTGTTTGCCAGTGTATGCCCCAGTCGTTTGATTGCCGCCTGCTGTAAAGCATCGCCCGCGGTTTTGGTATTATTGGATTGGGAAACAGGGAATGGGCGGTTATCGTTCTTTTGTACCGATAGGGAAGTTTTAATAAATCCGTTTTCCAGTTGTTGTGGAATCCTGTTGCTCACTTCATTTCCACGGAAAGAAATGCCACTGATATCATCAAAGATCCTGTAGATCGCCGTATCCTTTTGATTATAAAAAATATTGTCGGCAATAACGCTGCTTGCAGGAGGGAGCGTTCTTTCTGTATCACTGCCTTCACAAAAAGAAGCAGGTGAACAATCATAGAATGTATTGTTGGCGATCACCGCGTCGGTTACCTGCACATAACGGAAAGCGGGGGAGTTGGGGATGCCATTCATCAATGAAAGCGGTGACCTGAAATCGATACCGCGGCATGCATAAAAGAAATTGTTTACCACCCATTGACCGGCATTGATCACCCGAACACCGCCGGTTCCCTCCTTGTAATTACCATAAAAGAGATTGTTCTCCACGGTATTATTATCACCATGCCGGAGCACCACGCCACCCTGTGACGCGTAAAAAAGATTGCCACGCACCATATTGGAGCCTGATTTGATCGATACGATCTCTGTTTCGCCATCACATTCTTCAAAATAATTATCGATGATCTGCGTATTGGAATTGAACTGGCAATGTTGTGATACGCCTACACGAATGATCTCACCACCATTGGATGCCAGCGGTATCCTTCTGCCAAAATAATTATGGTCGATAGAATGGAAATTCTCCCTGCTTCTGTCATCATCAAGAATAACGGCAAGTAGTACACCCATATTCTTTTTATTCCGGAAACTGCAGTGGTCCAGTCGGTTGTTCTTACCGGAAAAAGAGACCCAGTTATTATCATCCATCCGTTTGGGATTATTAAAATCGTCTATCACCGTATTGGTAACCCGGCAATGATTGGCAAGTTGTTTACTGTCGATCCTGAAATCTATTACGGCTTTGTTGTCGCCGCTATAACCATTTATAAAATTCAATCCTTCTACAGTGATATAGGTTCCACCGAGCCTGAGCTGCGAATTGCCGGTGATCAGTACTTTGCCGGGAGTTTCGGCTTTGAATACAATTGGTTTGGCGGCAGTGCCAGTGCAATTCAACCGGATGATGACATCTTTCCATTCGCCATTTTTCAGGATAATGATATCACCGGGTTGCGCTTTTTTATTCGCGGCATTCAACTCATCAATATTGTTTACCACAATCGTTCCGGCCATAGCGGATGCTGTCAGCAACAATAAACATTTCAATAAGACTAGTCGGATCATATATAATTATTTTAGACGGCCATTTTTAGGCGTTATGCGCAAAGAAGATTCCCGAATAATGAGTTTGGGTTTCAACACTTCTTCCACCTCGCTCATATCCGTATTATTATGAACTGTTTCTATAAAAAGCTTACCGGCTATTTTGCCCAATTCGAAAGCAGGCTGATCTACACTGGAGATCTGGGGAGTTACAAGGCTCACAACGGGTTCGTTATTAAAACCCACGAGGCCGATATCCTGGGGCATTTTCAATCCTTTTTCCTTGATGGCCAGCATAGCGCCGATAGCCATACGGTCGCTAATGGTGAAGATGGCGTCCGGTCTTTTTTTCATGCTCAGTAATTCCTGCGTAGCGATATAAGCGTATTGCTGGTTAAAATCGCAATTGATGATCAGGTCATCATCGGGTTTCATTTTATATTTCTTTAATGCTTTTAAATAACCTTCCAGCCGGTGATTGCTGATGCCGAGATTTTTTGGCCCCGCAAGAATGGCGATGCGTTTATATCCCTGTTCGATCAAATGTTCTGTAGCCTGAAATCCTCCGTCTTCATTATCAATCCGCACACAGGGCGCTTTAAGAAAAGGGGTGACCCTGTCAAAAACCACCATCGGCATTTGTTTCTCCTGTATTTTTTTCAGGTGATCGAAGACCTTGGTTTCACTTGACACGGAGATAATAAATCCATCAACAAGACTATCGAGCAATCTCCGGGTATTTACCAGTTCGCGACCGAATGATTCATTGCTCTGGCAAACCATTACGGTATAACCAGCTTCGAGCGCAACTTCATCGATCCCTTTTACCATAGTGGCAATTACATAATCAAGATTGGGAACGATCACGCCGATATTATGGGTTTGTTTTTGTTTCAGACTAAGCGCGAGTTTGTTGGGCTGGTAGTTAAGTTCCTCTGAAAGCGCCATTACAGCTCTTTTGGTATCCACGTTTACATCGGGGGCATTGCGCATAGCACGGGATACAGTTGAAAGGGAAATGTTCAATTGCCGGGCAATGTCTTTAATAGTAGCAGGTTTATTCATATGGTGCAGCGTCAGGGACTAAAAGTAAGTTAAAGAAGATTACGGAAATACCGGCAGCGTTGCCGGTAACGTTGCCGGAGCTAAATTTTTAGATAACCATCAAGGAATGTCGATTTTATCTCAATTTATTCAGAAAATTGGCAGAATATTTAAGATTTTAAAATCCAGGAAAAAATCGCTTGCGGCTAATTCATCCTAATATTACAATGGAAAGCTTGCCGAAGTAGAGAAAAAACAGGAAAGATCACAAGGCCATCATTTTATAAGGCCTATTCTTTTACAACAGGCAGCTCCCCGGCCTTATCCGTAGTTGATCTTACAGCTATTTATTTTAACCGTTTAATTATAATCTATCTATGTATTCATTGAAAGGAAAAATCGCGATCGTTACCGGAGGTTCCAGGGATATCGGCAGACAGGTGTCTATCGCATTGGCTGCTGCAGGTGCAAAAGTTTGTGTGAATTATCTGAACAATAAAGAAATGGCAGATGAGACGATCAGCCTGATCACGGCAGCAGGCAACGAAGCTATTGCAGTGCAGGCCGATGTAACAAAAGCAGCCGAGGTGAAAAAACTGGTTGACGCTTGTGTAAGCGCCTATGGTGATACAATAAATGTACTGGTAAATGTAGCAGGCGGCATTATGGGAAGAAAACCACTCGCTGACCTCGATGAAGAATTCTGGGATACCGTGATCAATGTAAATCTTAAGTCTGCTTACCTGGTAACAAGGGCTGTTGTGCCTTATATGAATGCAGGAGGCGCGATCGTGAATTTTTCTTCACAGGCTGCAAGAGATGGCGGCGGCGGAGGGGCTCTTGCCTATGCAACGGCCAAAGGCGGTGTATTGACCATGACACGCGGGCTTGCAAAAGAGCTGGGACCAAAAGGGATCCGGGTGAATTGTGTTTCTCCCGGTATGATCAATACTAATTTCCACAACATTTTTACAAAGCCCGAGGTAAGGACCAATGTGGCCGCGGCAACACCCCTGCGCAGGGAAGGTGAAGCCAAAGAAGTGGCTGATCTTGTTCTGTACCTGGCCAGTGATGCTTCTTCTTTTATCAATGGGGAAAGTGTTGAGATCAATGGGGGAGGATATTTCTCCTAGGAAGTTTACAGTTTAGGGTTCGAAGTCCGGCAGCTCTTTTTTTGAAGATTTGAATGTGTTTAGTTTCTTCTGTTAGAAAGACTACTAAACTACTGGACCCAGGACCCTGAACTTCTCATTAACCGAGCGTCAATTCATAGTTAATTAGTATGCGCTTATTAAGAACGATATGCCTGTTATTATTACCCGTGTTGATTAATGCGCAACACCCGCTTACTTTTTTTACCAGGACAGAAGCATTGTCCGTAAAAAAAGACCTGGCCAGGTATCCCTTACTTTCTGTTTCTTATAATGAGATAAAAAAAGAAGTGGATGCTTCTATTGGAAAAGATATTGATGTGCCATTTCCTAAAGACCCTGCAGGAGGATATACGCACGACAGGCATAAGGCTAACTATATGCTTATGTTCAACAGCGGTGTGTTGTATAACCTGACAGGCGAATTAAAGTATGCGACACTGGTAAAAAAAATGTTTTTGAAATATGCCGCATTAAATCCTGGTCTGCCCAAACACCCCCAGGCTACCAGTTCCTCACCTG
>CAZGSG010000368.1:0-5818 GCA_964528095.1 uncultured Terrimonas sp. | reverse complement strand
CACTATACCGCCAAACAAACCGAGATCACGCAACAGCTAGGCGGTTGGATGGAACAAAGCTTTAGAACTACCGGTGTATTAGGCGATAAAAAATTAGTACTGTTGTTTGACGCGCCTTCTAAATACAGGGGCACTAAAGACTATGGTTATAACGAACTGGAAAAGGATGCAGTAATGGCGTTGCCTAACAGCTATGGTGCGAAAGCTCAGTTTCATTTCTGTGTATCAAAAGCCAATGGGCGTAAGTTCTGGCCCACACCCGGCAACTGGTGCAATGTGGATCTGCATATGATGGTCAACAATATCGGCCTTATTTCAGAACAGGTGGTAGCCTTAAATTCTCCCAGTGATTATTATTTTCTGATGCCTAAATATACCCTTGGCGAAAAAGGCAGAAACGACAAAGAACTGTTTACCACTATGGCGCAATACCGGAATTTTACAAACAGCCCGAACCTCAAAAAATATGAGCACTATGTATTTCCAAAAGCGAGGAATTTGGCTTATATCATCATCATGACAAAAGACGGTAAGCCATTGCCAGTGGAGCAGGTTACCATAGGCGGCTTTATCGATCAACTGGAAAGACAATTACCCCAAATGATCCAGATGGCTCAAAACCGAAAACTTATTTATGAAAATTATCTTGAAAATGCGAAGAAAGGGATACAGGTCCTGAAAGAAAGACTCAAGAACCAGCTGAACCAGTATTTCTACACCAACGATAATTTTCTGCAGATAGATGTGACCGATATTGCAGACATAGGAAGTTCGGGCAAGCTGCCAACATGGATTCAAACGCAGTCGCTAACCCAGGAAGGATTTACGAACATACCACTGTGGCGGTTGAAAAAAGGGGTAAAAGAAGCCCTGGCAACCACCGGCCCGGAGTGGGTTGTTTTTAGGTTGGAAACTCCCGTTAAGTTCGACTACGAAGGAAGCATACGGCTCATGGACGATTTTACAAATCGCTTTAATTACGAGTATGTATATAATTATTTCTGGGGAAAAGATAAAGTAACAACACCGTACCGGCCTACGGCATTCGTAGATGAGCAGGTGAAACTCAACAGCCAGGCAAATACTGAAAAATCCCCCCAGGCCAAACAAAAGGCTGCTGACAAGAGCATATTGTTTTATGAAGATTTTTCGGCCGTGGCCGAAGGTGCTACGCCACCCAACTGGACTTTAGAACGAAGTGAAGTAACCGGGAAAAGCACACAGGTGGTTGCGGTAAACAACCAGCCCGGCAAATGGCTCAGGATGGTAAGAGATGCATCGCCCAGGATCAATAATATTTCCGGCACTGCCGATTTTGAACTAAGTGTGGATGTGTTGGTACACAAAGGCGATGTGCCATGGGGAGCTACACCGTTAGAGCTTGAATTGAGTATGCAAGCTCCCGAAGGAGCGACAATGGCAAGACTGGGGGTTACTCCCGGTAATATGAACCAGGCCACTGCAGAAGGCTGGCTCACCTTATCTGGCAAAGGCGCCGCATCCACCTGCAAAACTTCCAGCTACTACAATTTGTCCCAGTTTAAAGGCAGCGACCTGCAAAGTAAAATAACGCTGATCTACCGCAAAAACGGTCAACGCCTGCAATTGATGTGCAATAACAAAACCCTTTTTGAATGCAATGATTTTTTTCAGCCCAATACAACGCTGCAAAAACTAAATTTTGATAATACAGAAAAGTCGGTTTATTATATCAGCAATATTGAATTGAAGAAGTTGTGATTCAGGTGAAGATACGAAACAGTTAAATTTTCTTTTTCACCCGGCAACCTATTAAAAGGATCGAATGAAGACAATTGGTCAGTATGAAGAAATAATTATACAACCTGCATGAAGATTACACTCCACTACCCCCAACATTCGATTAGCACATAGGATGTATCACCGATTTTACAACAAACAATTCTGCCATTATTTTTTTCGCCAAATCGAACTATCTGTCGTTGATTATTTTTATCCAACTAAGGAGCTGCATAATGACTATCAGCGCCTGCTACATTCCACCATGTAACACCCCTTTCTGCATCATCAATGGATTGAGACCTGGTCGCATTTATGCTATGCATGGTAAAATGCAAGGCATATTCTTCCAACAAGGTTTTGCTTTTTAATGCTATAGTATCAACATCCTGAACCTCCTTCAGCCCCAGTTCCTCACGAATCTGTTGTGCAGCTGACTTGAATGCTATTAAGATATTATACGGTGTAATATAGGATGGATCGGCCTCTATCTTTCTAAATTTTACATCAGACAGATCATAGTTCCGTAGTTGTGGTAAATAATTAAACACATCCGGTTTACTCGAATTACATTTTATAAACAAGTACAAAAATGATACAATAAAGATCAGGATTACTACCCCGCTGTACAACTTCTTCCTTGACATACATAATTATATTTTAAAATCAGGCTTCAGCACCGCTGTTATTTTAGAAAACTCGCAACATTTCAAAAGCACATAGTCGACTGGATTACTTTTGAAAATGGTAATCGATACCATACAATTTCCTAGCCTATCCCCCCTGAATCATTATTGGATGAAATTGTCATTAAGTCAATAGTCGAATCAATTTCCGAAAATTGAAGGTGCAAATCGTACCTGTCAAAAAAGTATTTATCCGAAAACTTTGTTTTATTATATAAAAAACTCTTTTCCCCTCCTCCGGATTGACCCGGCTTTCCAAATATGACTTGTACTGCCTCTCTGGTTTGGGAAAAATCTATATTAAAAGGCAGCGCGTCTTTGAATTGACTAGCCCCATCAATTTTCCCCGAATAAAAATGAATTGCTTTAATAGAGTTATCTTTTCGTATAATAATATCTATTCCGGCAGAAGGATTGAACAAATACGAAACATCAATCCCTTCCTCCGGCAGTATGGTGTCAAAATATTTACTGAATAATAGTGTTCCGTTTATTTCAGTAATTTTCTTATCAATCCATGTGAGTAATTCCATGCTGTTTATATTATTGGGCAATGCTATGATCCTTTCTCAAAGAAAGAACTTTTTCCCTTTGATCCAAATAGGCTGGAGCAGCGAACCGAACCTCAAAAGTAGTGTCGCAAGGGACGATGCTATGAAAAGATAGGTTTAGCGCACCGGATGCTGGATATGTTCTTAAATCATGAAATATATAAAACTGCTATATTGTCGAGAATAATTAAACGGTGAGTTGAGATTATCCAGGAGTAATTAAAATTTTTACGGTAGTAAATTACGCAGTTTTCATTGTGGTGCAATTTTACTTTTGAAATAAGTTCGCTCTGCTCAGGCATTGGAATATTCTCCCATAAGAAAGTATGCACTGCATTTACTTTCGCTTTTATCGACGATTGAGATAACATTTGTATTAAAAGTGTTTCTAACGTAATTTGATCTTTACATCAATTGGCGCTACTACCCTATTTAGGGAAAATAAATTGTTTTGCTTTTTGATTGAATTCGATTTTTGAAGTGCAGGGAATTTTTAGAGCGTCAATTATCGCGTTAAAAGTTAAAAACGCAATAATTACGCTAGAAGTATCTACTTCATGGCTTTCTATCTTTGTTATTTTAACTGATACCCCTTTCCTGAATAAATAATGCTCTAGAAAGAATGTTGCCCCAAATAAAATCGCAGGTCGCCATTTTTCAAATTCCGGATGCATGCTTAGATCAATGCGTCCATCATCTGTAGATGTTTTGCATTCAAGTTCGATTACTCCATAAAACCCTGAGCCATCGACTTGTTCAGCTAATTTAGAAATTCCAATATTCATCCTTATTATTTTGGTTTAAGAGCTAGTGCTTGACCCCTTATTTTTTTTGTGCTACCCCCCTGTTGCCCATAATGTACCATGCCTTAAATAATGCCGCAAACCCAGGGTTGTTTGAGAACCTCTCCGACTCCTCACAACCTTACAATTTTATTATTTATTAAAGATTTGGATGTCTAAAAAACGAACACATGAACACTACTAACAACAGAAGAGTATACACGTTTAATACTAATTTAGTTGGGTATTCTCCTAATCGCAATCCCAATACCCCCTCCACTTTCCACAATGTCGGCACTCGAATACATAGTATGTGGCATACCAGCTCTCAAGCAAGGTCTGGCCTTGATCGGATGAAGCCTCCCATAAATGCGCCAGGTCTTTATCCGTCATTTGTATAAACAGATCTCTACCATTACCTGTGGGACTATTTCTATAAAAATCTGTAGGCTGCCAGGTGCCCTTGTAAATCATAAAATCATCACAATGCGTCAGCCACAACTCCTGCTGCCAGGTGATGATCTGTGGCGTTCGGCGCAGTTCAGTCAAAATATCTGCTGAAAGGGGTGGCGGGTTTTCGATGTTGTGATTGTAGACCTTTGTAAGACCATCTTCATCCAGCAAGCCAAACTCTGTGTCGTGCCAGAATTCGAACTCACCTTTTTTCAGGCATTCGTAGCATCCTCTTTTACCTGCCTTATCGCTAAACATTGCGCAGATTGCATATTCCAGATCAAAACAATGAGTGTTGTGTTGATTGCAAATTGAACAAAGCTGGGAAGCATCCAGCAAATCGCTCATATCACTGTCAGGCCCTTTAAAGTAGGTAAAATTCATTAAAACAGATTATGCAACAATATTAATAAATTCAACGGTCGCAAGTAAAGGAAAATAAATGAAGTTATTCCCTCCTATCCTTGAATATCGGCTAGATTAGTTTCCAGCGAAGGCAATGGTTGTTGTGGGAACCGTCTCCGACTCCTCACAACCTTATAATTTAATTATCTATTAAAGATCTGGGCATCCAAAGACCGAATACATGAACACTCCCAACAACAGAATATTCGTTTAAGCGTGTGCAAATCACTTATCCGTAAAACTATTACCTCGCTACGATGCACTGCCCCGATTGAGCAGGTTTGTGCCAGCTTGGACACAAAAGGAATGAAAATGTTATTATTTTCCATAAAAAAATTGCAATTACAAGTACGCAAATAATACTAATTTAGCCATATTGACGTAATAAGCTTACGCCAATGCAAGCGTTGGGCATCACCATTCCGAGACAGTTACTATGCTAAGAATTCACAGACAGATTTTCACAGACAATTTAAAATTGACACAAGCATACTGCGACTTACAGTCGAAGAATAACGTTCAGGGCAACGCGGAGATTTTCAGAAGTTACAACCCTGTATACGGTAACATGAAGCTATTCAGTTTTGAGACAGAACATTTTGGATTTGACATCGGGCCTAATCTTAATCATTGTACGCTGGCAAAATGGTTAGTTGACCCGACAGGCAGAGAAAGCATTGTTGATAATCTTTACGAAGAACAGATTAATCACAAAAGGCAATTTGTCAGTTCACTGGAGACTGATAAAACATATTCTGGTAGAATACTGGTTTCACAAATTGACTGCACTGTAATTGACGGTGCTTCAGAAGTTCAATCATTAGGACTTGTGGATGCATATGACATTCCACCCGTTGATACCTGGTTTTACATGACAAGGACGCAGGAAAGCAGGCTTCTATTCGCCTGGATACCGGGTGAGTTTGTACATTACGCAAATGAAGCTGTTGAGGTTAATTGTGTTGACTGCATTAATTGGGCTGACGCCTGGTATCCTCAGGGATTGGAAGCGTATTTTAGCAACGACGACAACCTATTGGCAACATGGCGAACGCCCAACATTGGTATTGCCAATAGTGGGGCTGACGGAAAATCAATCACCATTTGGTCTCGCATAAAGCAGTTTTTCGGGGCTGGACAACTAACGCCCAGCTTTAGTTATTAAGCATTAACTTTTTCTGAA
>CAZGSG010000367.1:0-5839 GCA_964528095.1 uncultured Terrimonas sp. | reverse complement strand
TAAAAATTCCAAAAGATGAAAAAGATCAGTGCAGTAATGGTAATGGGAATTTTCCTGCTTATTACAACTTTCAAAGCGCAGGCGCAAACAAATACAGCCTGGCAAACAAAAGCAATTGAATCATATCATGTGGCAATTGCTTTCTCCAAAACAACCAACATTATCTTTCCCTATTCTATTGTCAGTGTAGATATAGGAAGCAGGGATGTGTTGGCTCAAAAAGCGAAGGGAGTAGAAAATATCTTGCAGATAAAAGCCGCAAAAGATAGCTTTCCTCAAACCAATATCAGCATCATTACTGCTGACGGAAAGCTCACATCCTTTCTGGTTGATTACGCCGAACAGCCTACTATACTCAATATTTCATTAGCGGGTCTGACAAAGCAAAACACCATCTCTATTCCTTCAGAAAGTATCAACCAGGAACAAATGGAGAATTACGCTTCAATGGCTTTTGAATCGAAGAAAAAGATACGGGGTATAAAGGATCAAACTTTCGGCATTCGTCTTAAACTGAACGGCCTGTTTATCCATGATGACATTATGCTGATGCGCTTCAATATTGCCAATGAAACAAATATCAACTATGATATTGACCAGCTCAGGCTTTACATCCGTGACCAAAAGAAAAGCAAAAGAACTGCTACGCAGGAGATAGAAATAGTACCCGTACTTGTACATAACAATACGACCCAAGTAATCGGGCAGTCAGATACTACCATCGTTTTTATTGTACCCAAATTTACTATTCCTGATAAGAAGTACCTCGCAGTTCAAATGATGGAGAAGAACGGAGGCAGGCATCTGGAACTGCATATAAAGAACAAGAAAATTGTAAAGGCAGCTCCGATTAATTAAAACTGAACGCTCCATTGAAACTGTTACATTCTATTTCAATTATTAGTTCTCGCTAAAAGATATGTTATGAAAATAAGGAAAGACGACTACAAGGATATTCTTGAATACCTGACTAAAAAGCGTTGGGAAGGTGAGGAATTTGTAGCCTTTCTCGATGATGTTTCTCCAGTAACTAAAGAAGATCTATTCACATTCCCCACAGAATACGATGTTAGGGAGTTCTGCTACGAAATGTCAACCGACATTGACTTTTACAACTTTCTGGCAATACGGTCGGCATATAAGACTATGCAGGAAGCTGCCGAGAACAGCAAACTAATGATTGAAAGGGAGGGCATCATTGACGTGTCCCTGATGGTAGCGGTTCGTTACGAAAGATTAGAAAGAGAACAATTAAATAACAATCAAAATTCAGAAGTTATGAATCAGAAAAATTTTGAATACCTGCGTGACCAGGTAAAGTACACCGGGTTCGGTGAAGGGTTGGAAAACGACCTGAAGCAAAAAATTCAGGAAAGAACCCCGGAGTTTAAATTGGCCTATGAAACGAAGTATGGCAACGATACTGTAAACGCTACATTGAATTTCAGCCAATCGAAGCAAAGCGATATGTATTTCTTTAATTCCTATCAGGTGAAAGTGCAAAAGGAAAATAGCTCTGAAACAATGGAGCAAACCTTCTACATCAACAAAGGCAACAACATTACCCTGAAGGAAGGGTATAACCTGATGGAAGGAAGGTCAGTGAATAAAGACCTCACCAATAAAGAAGGACAGGTGTACAACGCCTGGGTACAGATGGACTTTAAACAAAGTGATAATAACGGCAATTTCAAGCTGAAGCACTATCATGAAAACTACGGCTACGATTTGGAAGCGGTTTTATCCAAGCATCCGATCAGGGAATTAGGTAACGAGGAATACAAATCCAATCTGATGGATTCCCTTAAAAAAGGGAACCTGCAATCTGCCACGTTTCAGATCAACGGTGCGGAGCAAAAACAATACATCGAAGCTAACCCTCAATTCAAGACAATCAACATATATGATAGCAGTATGCAAAGGGTTGATAACAGACAGGCGAAAAAAGAACAGCAGTCTGAAGGTGAAAGCCAGTCAGCTAAACAAGACGGTAAAAAGGAAAGGCAGACACCTGCTGAAGATGATGGCCCTGAGATACCGAAGGCATCTAAGAAAAGGAAAAAGAACCAAAGCATCAGCTAAGCACTAAGTAGCCCCGTCTATTATAAATAGTCGTGAAGTTGAGATGGTGAAAAGGAAACTATTTATAACGTAAAAACAGATTGAAAAATGAGAAGTCAAATGTTAATGCTGCTAATATTTATAATAAGCCTTTCAGCATGTACGAAAGATAATGAAGCTGTAATATCAGAAGGCGAAAATAAAATTGCGCAGTTAAGATCACCACTTGGCGAAGCAGGTCCTGAAAACCCGGAAAATGCCTACGATAGCATAGGCTATTGGCATAATCAGATCGTGGCATACGTGCAGAACTGCAAGCCTGTTACAGACACACCTAATGTAGAGATGTCAACGCGATGTGTACTTCGCTTTTGCAGGGAAATGGAACGTATTGCCATGCCTCTATCATTTTTCTCAACAGTAAACCAGACGGTAAGGCAAAGCAACGAAAGCATCCAAACGCTTATAGCTAATTGTCCTTATGAAGAGCCAGTAAAGGCCGCCCTGGATTCGCTGGTGCAATTGATCAAACGACTTTCGGATAGGGATAGTCCCTATCCGGTGATTAAAGCCATGATTGTGAACTTTGAGAGGAGGGTAATGCAAAATAACCTGCTCAGTCCTGAAGGTCGTGAAATTGCCCTTAAAGCGGCATCGGTAGCACGTTACTCCATTTATTATTGGATGAATACGCTCCAGCCCCCGGCTCCGGCGGCGGCCTTTAAGTTTAAAAACATAGTTAAGTGGATTGCCGCCGTCACGAGTGATATAGGCGGCGCTATCGTGAGCGGCAGTGTGGAATACGCCGCCGATTGCAGCACCTATGCCTATGATCTGGTGACGTATAGTATGCCTTAGTTGATCCTCAAAAATCAGGTTATGAATAACAGTCTTGTAAACAGAGTGGAAGCAGAGCTGAACCAATGGCGTTCAAGGGAGGAACGGTTTAGCAAGCTGTTTTCTTTCAGCCTTTCAAATAATAGGGCACTGCTAAAAGAAAAGCTGGATTACTACGACCGTATTGCTGCAAAGTATAAAGGCACGCAGGATCTGGACGAGCGGTTTGCACTCAGGGTGCTAAGGCAAGAGCGCAATCGTATTGAAAAGCAGCTTTATCCTAATCTACTGATAAGGCTGCTGCGCAGGTTATTAGTTGCACCCGTTAAGGAACAAATCGTAATAAGGCAGGATAACAGGAAAACAGAGCAAAACAGCCAGGCGTTGCACCATCAGGTGCAGCGTGCTGGCTTTCCTGACCTATCTGCAAAAATTGATGAGCAGATGAAACTTGGGCAGCAACAATTTTCCATTCCTGTTTCCTATTACCTCAATGATAAAGAAAGGTTAGATCATCAGTTATCGTTCGCTAAAGATCAATCCGGTGCATACCAGCTTGAAGGGTATAAAACAACCCTGTATAATGAATCCAAACCGGAGGAAAAACGCCAGCAATACTTTACCATGCGTAACGGTAATAATGTAAATGCCACGGAGTGCTATAATCTTTTATCCGGTCGCTGCATCCAGAGCGGCGGAACTTGGATGCAGCTTGATTTTAACGACAAAGACCCAAACGGTAATTTCCGAATCAAGCAATTCCACTCCGACTACGGCTACGATCTTGAAAAGGCTTTGCAGCAGCTTCCGTTAAAGGAATTGCTCAATAAAGGTGAAGCAGATAAGCTGCAATCGGAATTAAAAAATGGAAACCGTGTGTCGGTGAGCTTTGTGAAGGATGGAAATGAACAACGCTTCTATATTGAAGCTAATCCGCAGTTTAAATCAGTAAATATTTACGATGAGCATTCCAGGAAAATAACGCTTCATACAGCATTAGGCAATAAAACAATGGATGCTATGAAAGTGACGCATAAGGTCAATGAGCAGCAGCAACAAAATCATGCAAAAAAGAACGGAATGAGATTAGGGTAATAAAAGGCGTGAGCAATGGATAGGCTGTATTATTTGTCGGATTTTTTTGAAGCCATAGGAACTGATGCCCGCATCAGCATTACTCATATAGGCATTTATGCGGCTTTGTTACAGTATCGCATAAAGAATGGCTTTGCCAACCCTATCCAGGTTTTTAGTCATGAGATATTAAGCATTGCAAAATTGTCCTCTGCTATCACCTACCACAAATGCGTTAGAGAACTAAGTGAATATGGTTATATAAGGTATGAGCCGTCTTTTAATCGTATGAAGGGAAGCAAAATCTATTTTGCTGAAAGAAGCGATTAAAATAGACAAGTGATTTGGAAAGTTTTGCAAAAGCCCGCAATGGGCTTTTGTTATCTAAAAAGGAGGTGTGAGATGGAAGATGAAGTGTTGATGAGGATCACTCCAGACAAGGCGATAGAAATTTTGCGTAAAGATGGAATTGATGTCAATATCGAAGAAGCACAGATTATACTCGACTTTTTATATAGTATGGCGAACATAGTAGTTGAACAATACATAAGTATGCGGCATTGCAATGCCGAAATCGTAACTAAGACTGTAAAGTAAAAAAGCAGCTATGAAAATTGCAGACCTTTATATCAGGGTGAGTACAGACGAGCAGGCAGATAAAGGCTATTCCCAACGGGATCAGGAAGAAAGGCTGCGTAGGTATTGCAACATCAACAACATTCAAATACGCAAGGTCATTTTTGAAGACCATTCCGCAAAGACCTTCAGGCGACCTGCCTGGCAGAACCTGCTGATAGATTTGCGTAAGCAAAGGGGAAATTCAGACCTAATTCTTTTTACAAAGTGGGATAGGTTTAGCCGGAATGCCGGGGATGCTTATCAAATGATCAGCCTTCTAAGGCATCTCGGAG
The DNA here is from genome assembly GCA_964528095.1 of uncultured Terrimonas sp. Lineage (GTDB taxonomy): Bacteria > Bacteroidota > Bacteroidia > Chitinophagales > Chitinophagaceae > CAZGSG01. Next base: position 956 of record CAZGSG010000367.1, on the reverse strand, counting down.
TAGAGCCGCAGGCAGTAGAACAGCCATTGGATTTATCTATCCCTGAAAATAAAATGATGCTGGCTTTTTACCTCGCAGCACCAGAGGTAGAGAATGACCGCAGGGCATTAAATGTATTTAATGGAATGCGCCGTGCTAAAAAGGAAGGGCGCTGGATGGGCACGGCTCCGATTGGTTATGTAAACAGAATTACTGAAGATGGCAAGAAATATATTGCGCCGAAAGATCAGGATGCTAAAATCATGAAATGGGCATTTGAAGAAATCTTTCGCAACAAACTGAACACAGAACAAATCTGGAAACAAGCCAGGGAAAGAGGATTGAAATGTAGCAAGAATAATTTTTGGGTAGCGATAAGGAACCCTATTTATTGCGGATTAATTTTCGTTCCTCAGCACAAAGATGAACAAAGTCAACTTGTACAGGGGCAACATGAACCAGTTATTACCGCTTCACTATTCTTTGATGTGCAGGATGTGCTGGACGGCAGAAAGAGAAAAGCAGTAAGTAAAAAGGTAATTGCACAGGATGACATTCCATTAAGAGGTTATTTGATTTGCCCTAACTGTGGAAGGTTTTTGACCGGCAGTGCTTCAAAAGGAAGAAACAAATACTATCACTACTATCATTGCAGTTCCGAATGCGGTGTACGTTATAAAGCAGATGACGCAAACAAGTTAATGATAGAAGCCATCGGGAATGAAGTCCACAATGTTCCGCAACTTAAACTGTTTCAGGAAATTATTACAGCTACTTTCATGGATGTAAACCGTGTTGAGAAGGTAGATCAGAAACGTTTGGTGGCTCAACTGGATCAGATAAAGCACCGGCTCTCAAAGGCTCGTGAATTATTGCTGCGTGGAGAAATTGAAGGGGAAGATTATCGTACTATTAAAGCAGAAACCAACGAAAGAATGACTGATATTGAAGCAAAACTACAAACATCCATTTCATTT
>CAZGSG010000366.1:0-5864 GCA_964528095.1 uncultured Terrimonas sp. | reverse complement strand
CCGGCAGTATCAACAGCAGTGTAAATGAAATGGCCAACTGGGCCATTACCTGGATCAATGGAGGCAAGTTCAATGACAAGAAGGTCTTGCCAGCAGACTATGTTAAAAACGCGATCAGTTCACAAATGGTGATCGGTGCCGCCTTACCCGATAAGGAAAATCCTGATATTCATTTTTCAAACTATGGCCTTGCCTGGTTCCTGGCATCCTACCGGGGTCATTACCGGGTAGAGCATGGCGGTAATATCGACGGGTTCTCTGCCAGCACCTGCTTTTTCCCAAGCGACAGTATCGGTATTATTGTATTGACCAACCAGAACAATTCTCCTGTACCTTCTCTTGCACGAAATATGATAGCGGACCGGATGTTGCAATTAAAATACGTCAACTGGAGCGGTAACCGGAAAGCCGCCGTTGAAAAAGACAAGGCGAAAGAAAAAGAAGCAGAAAAAACAAAAACATCTTCCCGGATCAATGGTACAAAACCCTCCCACCCGTCTAGTGAATACGAAGGCCTGTTCACCAATGGCGGATATGGAACGATGGAAGTATATCGCCGTAACGACAGCTTGTTTGCCAGGGTGGCCAAAGACTCATTATGGTTGCGCCACTATCATTACGATGTATTTGAGGTAAAAGGTTTTGACAAGGAAGAAGGTATCGATACATCGGAAGGCGGGCTTCGAATTAATTTTCGTTTTAACGAAGCAGGAAATATAGAAAGTGTTTTTATGACGCTGGAAGGAAGCCTGCGACCGCTTGAATTCAAATATTCTCCCAAACCAGAACCAGTTACAAAAGAGCAACTCGAACAATATACCGGTGAATATGAAATGGCCGGCATGAGCGCCAAAATCTATACAAAGGGTGATGTATTGTTTCTCCTGGTGAGTGGCCAGCCCGACTATGAAACGATTCCCCTGGGCGATCATACGTTTAAATTAAAAGCCCTGGAAGGCTTCAGTATAAAATTTGAATTCAACGATAAGAATGAAGTAACTGGCTTTTTGACAACACAACCCAACGGCGTTTTTAAAGCGACCAAAAAGAAATAACATGCATATCACGATCAGGCGTGCTGAAAAAAAAGATTGTTCCCGCTTAATGGAATTGGTACAGGAACTGGCTGTTTATGAAAAAGCGCCTGATGCTGTGACGGCCACCCTACAACATTTTGAAGAAAGCGGCTTTGGCCCATCACCCGTATGGTTTGCATTTGTGGCCGAAGCCGATGGAAAAATAGAAGGCTTTGCATTGTATTATATCCGTTATTCTACCTGGAAAGGGCAACGCCTGTATCTCGAAGATCTGCTGGTAACAGAAAAAATGCGCGGTAATGGTCTTGGTAAATTATTGTTTGAACGCCTGATCGAAGAAGCCAAAGAAAAAAAATTCAGCGGCATGGTATGGCAGGTGCTCGACTGGAATGAGCCAGCCATTAATTTCTATAAAAAATACAATGCGGAGATTGATGGCGGTTGGCTGAATTGCGCAATCGACATATAAATTCAAAAGTCAAAAACAACCTCCTGACATCGGGGCTATTTTTGAATATTTAATTTTGACTTTTGAATTAACTAGCTGACTCCATCCACTTCCATTGCCTTATTGATCTTCAGCACAAGTCCCTGCAGTACTTTACCGGGGCCTACTTCAGAAAACTTGGAAGCGCCGTCTGCGATCATGGCCTGTACGCTTTGCGTCCAGCGAACAGCTCCTGTTAATTGCGCCACCAGGTTTTCCTTGATCTCTTCGCGGTCAATGATTGCTTTAGCGGCTATATTCTGGTAAACAGCACAGGTTGGCGTATGAAAATTAGTAGTGGCAATAGCTGTTGCCAGTTCATTTTTTGCAGGCTCCATCAGTGGTGAATGAAAAGCACCGCCTACAGGTAATACCAATGCTCTTTTTGCGCCTGCTGCTTTCATTCTTTCACAGGCTATTTCAATTCCTTTGAGCGAACCACTGATCACGAGCTGACCAGGGCAATTATAGTTAGCCGGTACTACTACTTCACCGGTTTCTTTTTGTACTTCATCGCAAATAGCTTCTACCTTGTCATCTGCAAGTCCAAGCACAGCAGCCATTGTGGAGGGATTGATCTCGCAGGCTTTTTGCATAGCTCCTGCACGTACGGCAACCAGCTGCAGCGCATCATCAAAACTTAGTGTACCATTGGCTACAAGGGCCGAAAACTCTCCCAGGGAATGCCCTGCTACCATATCAGGCTTTATGCCATCTATGCTGCGAAAAGCAATGATAGAATGAAGAAAAACGGCTGGTTGAGTGACTTTTGTTTGTTTAAGGTCTTCTTCTGTGCCATCAAACATGATATCAGAGATCCGGAACCCCAATACCTCGTTGGCCTGCTCGAATAATTTCTTGGCAAAGGCGCTGTTGGCATAATGATCCTTTCCCATACCCGGAAACTGGGATCCCTGGCCGGGAAATACGAAAGCATGTTTCATGAAGTGGCAGTTATTACAAACAAAAATGCCACAAAGAAAGTAAGAAAAAAAATCTTTATACTAATAAAGGTAAAATAGCTTACCGCTGGCTCAGATTTGAAGAGATCAGCTTTAAAAACTCGCTTCGGGTAGGATTTTTATGAAATTCCCCATCAAAAGCCGAGGTGGTCGTTTCCGAATTTTGTTTCTGCACGCCCCGCATCATCATGCATAAATGTTGAGCTTCAATCACCACCGCCACCCCTACCGGGTTCAGCGTGTCTTTGATCGCATTCATTATTTCTACGGTCAGGCGTTCCTGTACCTGCAACCGGCGTGCATATACATCCACTATCCGCGCTATTTTGCTCAATCCTGTGATCCAGCCATTGGGTATATAAGCTATATGTGCTTTGCCAAAAAAAGGCAGCATATGATGTTCACACATACTATACAATTCGATATCCTTTACCACGATCATCTCACTTACCGGCTCATGAAATTTAGCGGAGTTAAGGATCTCTCTTGCATCCAACTGGTAACCCTGCGTAAGAAACTGCATGGCTTTGGCTAATCGTTCAGGCGTTTTTAAAAGACCTTCCCGCTCAGCATCTTCTCCCAACAGGCCCAGTACATTTTTATAATTGGCACTTAAGCCGGATGTTACATCTTCGTCGTATTGTTCTGATTTCTTGTACGCCATATCTTAATCTATTGACAGGTGTGTTGTTTATTTAAATAATTACCTACACAGGGTATTCCACAAAATTACGGGGGGTCTCATACAATCTTATCTGCATATCCATCTTCTTATCGATATGTGGCCGCAGCAGATCATAGATCACGATCGCAATATTCTCCGCAGTAGGATTCAGGTGTTTAAATTCTTTGGTATCCAGGTTCAGGTTTTTATGATCGAACCGCTCGTGAACTTCCTTTTTTATCAGGTCGCTGAGGATCTTCAGGTCTATTACGTATCCTGTTTTTTTATCTGGCTTACCTACAACTTTTACTTCCAGTTCATAATTATGCCCATGATAATGGGGCAATGCGCATTTGCCAAATATTTTGTCATTGGTCGCATCATCCCAATCAGGATTGAATAACCGGTGTGCAGCATTAAAATGTTCTCTGCGATATACTGCTACTTTTTTGCTCATGTTATTTTTAATTCAATAGTAGGAGATTCTTGCTTCGGGGCTTAAAAAATAAACCTGCAAACCCGGGTCCATACTAATTTCCAAAATACTCTACATAGATCCGCGGTGTTTCATATAACCGGATACAGTGTAATTGCACACTGCCAGAAAAATGTATCTGCAACTGCTCCCAGATAGCAACAGTCAGGTTTTCCGTACTGCACAATTTTCCTTTCATAAACTCTACATCTACATTCAGGTTGCGATGGTCCAGTTTTTCTACTACATGTTCATTGATGATGGTACTTAATTTTTTCGCGTCAAAAACAAAACCGGTATTGGGATCAGGGTCGCCTTTAATTGTCACATATAATTCATAATTATGCCCATGCCAGTTCTCATTGGCACATTTACCAAAAACGTCCTCGTTTTTTTCATGACTCCATTCCGGGTTATACAACCGGTGGGCTGCATTAAAATGTTCAACTCTTGTCAGGTACACCATTCTTTTTACATTGTCTCTTATGCGCTAAGCGCTTACCCCTGCCCGCTCATTGCGTACAGGAATGCAAAGGTATTTAAGAAAGGAATGCCAATCATTACGATATTTGCAAAATGTACCTCCTGTTAACAGCCGCCACAGCCGGCGAACTCCAACCAGTCAACGATTTCCTGGACAAACAGGGGTTTTGCATTGGGGAATGGGAGATAAAACTGTTGCTCACAGGCGTCGGTAGCGTGGCCACTACCTATCAGTTAACCAATTCCATTCTGGCAAAAAAGCCGTCCATTGCCATTCAGGCAGGCGTGGCGGGCGCTTTTACCCCACAGCAGATTGGTAAAACGCTGGTGATCAAAGAAGACCTTTTCGCGGATTTAGGCGTTTGGGAGTCAGGCCAGTTCAGGGATATCTTTGATCTCAACCTGGCTGATAAAAATTTAGCCCCATTCACCAATAAATTTTTGCAAAACCCCTGGCAGCTACTCGCGGTATTGACCGGGTTGGAAGAAGTAAGGGCTGTTACGGTAAATGAGATCTCAACCGATGCGCAGAGGATTGAATGGTATAAAAAAAATCTTATGCCGGTAGTTGAAAGTATGGAAGGCGCCGCTTTTCATTATGTATGTTTGCAACAACAGATCCCATTTATACAACTACGCTCTATCTCCAATGAGATTGGTGAGCGGGATAAATCGAAATGGGAGATGAAAAAAGCAATTACTCAATTGAACGAAAAATTAATAGACCTGTTAAATAGTATAGCACAACACAATGAAACTTACTTTAGGATTTAGTCCCTGCCCCAACGATACATTTATTTTCGACGCATTGATCAATAAAAAAATCGATACCGGCGACCTTGAATTTGAAGCAGTACTGGAAGATGTGGAAACACTCAATAAATGGGCAATAGAAGATAAGCTGGATATCACCAAACTGAGCTTTCCCGCATTTTTTCAATCCCTTGAAAATTATATCCTGTTATCTGCAGGCAGTGCATTGGGAAAAGGCGTAGGCCCGCTACTGATTGCAAAAAATGCAGCAACAGCAGAACAGGCGGCCCAGTCTTCCATTGCTATTCCCGGTGTACATACAACTGCTAACCTCCTGCTCAATTTTGCTTTTCCAACAGCTACCAATAAAAAGCCGATGCTGTTTTCTTCTATTGAAGACGCTGTATTAAATGGAGAAACGGCTATGGGTGTGATCATTCATGAAAACCGGTTTACCTATGCGCAAAAAGGGCTGCATAAAGTGATGGACCTGGGTGAGTACTGGGAGGAAAAAATGAATACGCCTATTCCATTAGGCGGTATTGCCATCAGCCAGTCTGTAAAAAGATCGGTAGCAGTAAGGGTAAATGAACTGATCCGTAAAAGTCTTGAATATGCGTTTGCAAACTATCCTGTCATCACCGATTATGTAAAACAACATTCGCAAACAATGAGCGAAGAAGTGATGCGGCAGCATATCGATCTGTATGTAAACAATTACAGTCTCGACCTGGGCGGGCAGGTCAGGGAAGCCATCCTTACTTTATACAAGGTTTATCTTGCTGCCAACGGCAAGGAAGATGAAGTAGATGGCGCTTTATTTCTTTAATGCTTTACCATATGCTTCCAGGCAGCGTTTACGGGCAAAATCATGCTCCACGATCGGCTGCGGGTAACTTAGTTCATCCAGCTCAGGTATCCATTTGCGAATATATACAAGATCAGCATCAAACTTTTTTGTTTGCAGGTAGGGATTGAATACCCTGAAATAAGGGGCAGCATC
>CAZGSG010000365.1:4780-5890 GCA_964528095.1 uncultured Terrimonas sp. | reverse complement strand
CATCTCCGCGACTTCGGGCTCTGTCCATTCTCCTGCCAGTTTTCGCATTGGGGGTCTTCATCTCTAAAGTGGGGGTATATAGGGCTTACATCACACTCGGTATTATTCCAATATGAAAGGCAAAAATTCCACCGGGCATATGGAGGACTTCCTAATGATGCACTTAAACCTCCGGACTTTATTAGAAATGCTTCTTTCACAGCTGCTGAAGCATAGAACTGAAAAAGGAACCTGGTCTCCACCTTGGGATTGGGATCATTATCTGTTGCCAAAGAGGTAGGCACCGGCGGGTCTGCGGGATATTTATCTAAATAATGCATGCTTGCTTTTACGCTTTTACTCCTCCCGTCACCGTAGGTTGCTCCAATTTCGTCACTGGTCCATTGCAATGTATTTCCTGTAGCAGTATAGGAAAGAAAGCGATATCGCCCATTGGATAAGCGCTGATAAATACGATAACCAAAGGCCAGCGCATAATCCGGATCGGGAGAAACGTACCTGACTTTCTTTACATACCATACCTCCGATGAATCAATATCTGCGAGATAAATATGGTCAATAGCGTTTAGCGAGCCATTGATGCCCATAACTGCATCGTCTGTATAGTCACAACGCAGAGTGCTTGCCCAGCCACCACATCCATTGACTGTACGAATTACATAGCGACCATCAGAAAGGCTCGTATCTGATCCCAATGATAGCAAGCCAAAGGGATTTTCTAATTTTTTGTGATTCTTTTTGCAGGATGAACAAAAAACCAACAGGCAGCATGCCATCCATACAATTGATGTCAGACGCTTCATAAGCTTAATTTTTGTTGCCAGGAGAATTGATACCGGCTTCCTCCTTCTGTCAATAAACCAACTATATCAAACCAGTAATAGCCATCGCTTTTATACACAATCCCCATACTTGACAGAATTGACAATAAAGATACCATGGATACGGTCCATTGATGAAGTCAAAAAGAAACTGGTCACCTATATTTAGACAACGGTAATCCCTTCGAACAGAATGAGTAAAAGGCAGGAAATACTGAGGCAATGGTGGCACACCCTGCAAGTTTTATGTTTAATTTTAAGTATTGACAATTAAAACAACATACTACAA
>CAZGSG010000365.1:0-4770 GCA_964528095.1 uncultured Terrimonas sp. | reverse complement strand
GTAATGTACTGCTGTTGCTATTATTACCGGTGGTCATATATTCGCAGTCAGGTTACCAGTTTGAAAATTATACTGTCGATAATGGGCTTTCCGATAACCGTATTACCTGTTTTTTAAAAGATCAAATCGGGTTCATTTGGATTGGTACGGAAAACGGCCTGAACCGCTTTGATGGCCAGCGTTTTTCCATTTATTCGCAGGATGGAAAGCGAAACATCTCCAATTCTTACGTGAATGATATAGCACAGGACCACAGTGGCAAAATTTGGGTTGCTACTCAAAATGGCCTGAATGTAATTGATCCGGATACTGATAGCCTCGTAGTTTTTCATACAGCAATGGGGAATGCAAAAATCAGTAATAAATTCATTTGCAGCGACCTCATCTGGGATATTCATATTGACAAGCATAACCGGGTGTGGATGGCCCCTGATGGAAAGGATCTGTGTTATTATGATATCATAAAAAAAGTGTTTTTCTATTTCCCCTGGAAGGATTTTATTAAAGCCAATTTTCCTGACCGCAAAGGCCGGTACAATAGCATCAGGAGAATCTATATTAAATCGGACAATGAACTTTGGTTGGGCACTACAGCTGGTTTATTCAGCTATAATATGCAAACCGGTGCGTTTGTTTTTTACAAAAGCAATGAGAGCGATCACTTTCTGCAATTGGAGAATTCCAACGATAGCAACATTGCGTATTTCACCCAAAATCCCAGCAGTGGCTTACAATTACTTACGCTTAAAGACCATAAAGTAAAAACTGTCAATTGGGGCAACATTCCACCCTCCGGGGAAAACAGGGTGTCTGTTGCCGGTATGAAATATATGCGATGGCTGCCTTCAGGCACGGGAGAGCTCATTGAAATTAATACTGCCACCGGCCAAATTTCCTTTATTGCGCACAAAGTAGATGATCCCCGTTCACTGCCTGCGGGTGTAGTAAGAACCGTGTATACTGATAGTTCCGGTATTGTTTGGGTTGGAACTACAACAGGAGTGGGCAAATTCTGTCCGTCATTAAACCCGTTTACATTCATGCCGGTTTTCCCGGCAATACCGCGAAAGAAAAATCCTGAGAAAGATCTGTATCCTTGTGATAACACGGTGCACACTGTGTTTTACAGTAAATCAGATCATCAGTATTATATCAGTTCTCCTGCCAATAACTGTCTGGTGATAATGGACAAACTTACCTCCAAATCCAGGATTATTACTGCTATTCGTGGTATACCATTAAAAGGATGCTCGGCTATTTTTGAAGACAGCAGGGGGGCTCTGTGGATTTTAACCAGCACACATGCATTCATCTACAACAGGGATAATAAGAAGTTTTGTATCTCCTCATTCAAACCGCCACCGGGAACCATTATTGTGGCCGATATGGCAGAAGATCATGAGGGGAATTTATGGTTCTCCTGTTTTAACGGCGGTTTATTTCGTTTCTCTCCGGTTACAAACACCTGTCAGACGATGTTGATAACAAAAGGCAATAAAGGCTATAAACTACCTACCGGTCTTTATTTTGATCAGGGCAAAAACAAAATGTGGGTAGGAACATTTGGGCTTGGGTTGTTTCAATATAATTTAACCAATAACTCAACTAAACATTTATTTCCGGAAAAAAATGCTCCAGGCTTTATTAACACCACGCTTATTACTGATATAACAAAGGATAAAAACGATTCGATAGTGGTAGCCACTCATGCAAACGGCCTTAGCAAATGTGCCGGCACCAATGAAAGTGCAGGTGAGTTTCGGCATATTGGCATTCCCGAAGGACTTATTGACAATACGATTTACACATTACAAAATGATTTGAACGGGGATATATGGGCAAGCAGTTTTATGGGGCTAACAAAAATAAACAGTTCAACCAATGCGATCGGGAATTTCTCACAAAATTCGGGTTTGCTTTTTACCGATTTTTATAGCCCCATCACTACCACTTTTGATGGGCATATGTTAACAGGAATACAGAATGGCTTTCTGATGTTTCACCCCGATAGCCTTCAAAAGACTTCGTCACCCTTCTTAGTGACGATCACATCTTTTGAAACTGATAGTTTGTATGAGTATTGGAAGCCGTATCCGGGGGAAAAAATAATACAGCCTTTCACCAGTGATCAGGCAGTTTTTTCCTTTGCCGCATTAACTTATTTCTCACCCGGGAGAACACGTTTTGAATATCAATTAGAGGGCATAAACAAAGAGTGGGTAAATAATGCAAATGTTGTTAATGTAAAATATAATAACCTGCCCCCTGGAAAATACCGCTTTAAAGTAAGGGCCCGTGATTTTGCCGGCGAACGGTCTTCCAATGAAGCAACACTATCCTTTGAAGTATTGCCACCCTGGTGGCAAACCTGGTGGGCGCGCACTCTTGTCTTTCTTATTTTAAGTGGGCTGATATTGATGATATATCTACGCAGAATACGATCTATAAAAAAGAAGGTGGCCTTGCAATATCAAATCAGTTCATTAAAAGAGCGGGCCCTTCGCGCACAAATGAATCCGCATTTTATTTTTAATAGTTTAAATGCTATTCAGGAACTTATTGTCACAGAACAATACAGCGCTTCTTTCGAGTATCTTTCCAAGTTCTCTAAATTGCTGCGTCTTGTGCTCCTTGCTTCGGAAAATAATCTCCTGCCGCTTAGTAAAGAAATTGAGATCACCCGACTTTACATTGAATTGGAATCACTGCGGTTTAAGAATCAGTTTCAATACAATATCAGTTTTTCAGGTGAAGTGGAAACAGACAATATTCTTTTCCCTACACTATTGCTTCAACCTTTTGTTGAAAATGCAATCTGGCACGGGTTATTGCCGAAAGAGGGACTTAAAAAGCTTGATATCAAATTTGAAGAAATAGAAAATAGCATACTATGTACAATTATTGACAATGGTATTGGAAGGCATAACGCTCAAAAAATTAAGCAAAATAAAATAGCGCCACACCATTCGGAATCCAAAGGAATACAAATGGCCACACAGCGCCTGGATATATTGAAACTAACCGGCGAATGCAGCGGAAGTATCACAATAAGTGATGTACAGGAATCCAACGGAAATACAAGCGGAACAATGGTGGAAATTATTGTCACGTCGAATGAAAAAATATATCGATGATTAAAATACTGATCATAGATGACGAAGAAGCAGCCTCCAATGTTTTGAGGCTGTTAATCGAAAAACATATATCTGCAGAAAAGCAGATCATCATATGTAATGACGCCGAAAGTGCCTTACAGACGATCGGCACATTTCAACCCCACCTCATTATGCTGGATATTGAAATGCCTAAAATGAATGGGTTTGATCTGCTTAACCGGCTAGGTAGTTGGGATTTTGAAATTATTTTCACCACAGCATTCGATCAATATGCAATAAAGGCCATCCGTTTTAGTGCACTCGATTATTTACTGAAACCCATTGATATTATTGATCTTCAAAATGCGGTGTACCGTCATATAGCGAGAAGAGAAAATAAAACAACGTCAAGGGAAGGAGTGATGGGTAACTTAATGGATAACCTGCAACAGAAAGATGCCTCTTCTTTTAAACTGGCAGTGAATACGATGGAAGGATATTATTTTATTCTGCCAAAAGACATCATTCGCTGTGAGGGCGATGATAATTATACACGCTTTTATTTTCAGAAAGAAAAAATGTTGGTAGTTTCCCGCACACTGAAAGAATTTGAAGAGATTCTTGCCGACTACCATTTTGTAAGAGTGCATAAATCGCATCTGGTAAATATGGACTATGTGAACCGGTTTGATCGCGAAGGACTGATTTGGTTAACTAATGGGAACAGTATTCCTGTATCCCGTAGAAAGAGGCAGTATATTGCCCAATACTTTGAAAACCTTTCTTCATAAATATCATTGATACTGTCGGTAAAAGTGATCAGGGTATTTCATAAAATAAGACTCGTCTGGCAGAATTGTTGCCGTTTCCTCATTTGATACTACCAGTTCCTCATGGAGAACCTGCCTGGCCTCACCAGATTACGCCGCTTCCTCATTTGTTTGCTTTACAAACACTTGTCTGATTTAGTTTTATGTAAAGCCCATTTATGGCTCAAACCTCCATGCTAACATTTTTTTATACCGGCCTCAGAAAAAATTGCGCAATAACGTTTGCCTGTCTTTTCCTGTTTGCCGCATGTAAAAAAAACAATGACAAACAACCGTCAACGGATGAATTCGACAATCAGCGTGTAAAAACCTTTACGGGCGCACACTCCTTAGATGGTTTGCAGGAGTTTTACATGTATGATGCACAAAATAGAATAATAAAAGAGATAGCAATTTTATGGAACACAGATACCACAAGAGTGGCAGAATACAAATACTCAGGGTATAAAGTTTCCCGGAAAATGATTCAAAATAACAGCATTCAATACAAATATTTCAAGCTGAATGCGCAAGGATATATCAGTTCGGATCTTTTACGGTAAAATTGTGAAAATGAAAAAATTGACATTTATCCATGTCCTGGTTGTATTTACATTTTCCTTTGCTTCCTGCAAAAAAAATGAAAAAAATACTCCTCCTGAGGACAGCGGCACTTACCGCATAAAAAAAGTGCAAAACGGTGTTGAGTATAAAAACTTTACATACGACAATCAAAACCGATTGTTTGAAATAGGCTTTGGTACTGGCTTTTACCGTGTTACTTACACACCGGCGGAAATTAAGGTGCAGGTACATTTTATGAACGGAACCCCAGACCCTAACTGGAAATATATGTTTACTATAAA
>CAZGSG010000364.1:0-5893 GCA_964528095.1 uncultured Terrimonas sp. | reverse complement strand
AGCATAGGAAACAAATGACGCTTGTTCTGCGCCATTTTCGGCGTTGATATTGTAAAGCTTATGTTTATTACCCAGGATAATTTTTTTCCCGTCATCCGAAAAAACGGAACAAGGGTGCTCTAACGACCCTATGATCGCATATTCTTTTGTCCAGATCTTTTCGCCGGATTTGATATCGATCAGTGCTACCCGTTCACGATTTTTATCTTCCAACCGCGTCCAGCACATCACTTTTTTCCCGTCAGGAGAAATCGCCGGCGCTCTGACAATATAATCGTTCTCGACTTTGTTCAGGATGGTGAGGACAGTCTGTTTAGTATTCATGTCAAACACTTTCAGGAAATTTCCGGCAGTCATCGCCAGTAACTTTCCATCTTTGGAGAAAACTATTTTTGTGTTGGCAAAGTCTTCCTTTTCCGTCTTCAGTGAAAAGACCTTATTACGGCTGTTGATATCATAAATGTTGAGGGTATCACTGGCAGGATTAATGACTGCTATTTGTTTGCGTACAGGGGAATAAGTAGCTTCCGGATGACCAAAGTTGAGTTCTTTGAGCTGGAACAAACGACCTTTGTTAATGTCAAAAACGGAAGTGCCGGAAAGAAAAATGCCATCTTCCGGATAAAACTCTATCTGTTCCGGATTGCTAATTTTTATTTTTTTCTCTGATATTTTTTTAATCACGGTGCCTGAGAGGTTGACTATGTTCACTGCTCCTTTATTAGTCACCACGCAGATCGATTCATCACTGCCTGTAAAAGAGGCCGCCATTACATCGGTGATGGCCTGAATCTGTTTACCCGAACTAACTTCCCAGAGGATACAGGAACCCATTCTGTCTACCGTAACCAGGATCTTACCATCGGGCGATAATGATGCGGACTGAAGTTCATAGAAGTGACCATCCTTGGTGAAAATACTGGCATCTTGTGCCAATGACGTGGAGCTAAGGCTGAGTAATAAGATGACCAGGATAAAAGAAGAATACCTGCAGGATGTAGTAATGGCAAAATTTCTCATTATAGCGGGTGTGAAGGTGGTTGAAAATTAAAGGTGTTTGATTTCTGCCATCAATGGCACCACGGTGCCTTTGTAATTGGCTTTGAGATCGAAACCGATGTCGTTGCTATGATAATTGATGTCAGCAGGCAGTATGAGTTTATCTCCCAGTGCTGTTCTTATCTTTTGGGTAAGCCCGCCCTGCATGCCATTCATGGCAGAGAGGATTTCATCTGCGTTTAATCGTTGCTGTGAATATAATATCAGCAGGTAATCTGTGCCGGGGTTTTGATCCATCTTCACCACTTTGGTTTCAGAGGGAAACGCTACGGTGCTATTGCTTCCAACATGCGGCGACATATTATCTGCAAATGGCAATATCTTATTTACTTTACCGCTAAGGTCGGTGGCAAAGGCATAGATGAAACATTCCGTGTTGGTAGAGTTCATAAACCGGAAGCGGGTTCCGCTGGTGTAGGATTTTTCCATTTTATAGGCTACCAAATCTTCCCGGCTATCAGTGGTTTTGTTTTCTACAGCGAGGCTGCTGCCCGGAACTTTTATGGCAGTCATGTTTTCTCCGGTATTTGTCTGAAAACTCACCCTGCCTTTCAGGGAGGCATTAATGAGGTCTTCATCGGGTTTGCCGGGGCTGGGTTTGGGCGCTGATGGGCCATATGCCTGGATCACGAGCAGCGAATATTTTGCGAAATCTTTATAGGGGATCCAGATATACCCTTTGTCGCCCCAACTGCTTCCCCAGGAATTGAGCACCCTGAATGAGCCTCCGTATTTATTGTCGTCATAGCCAACAATGCACATAGCATGCCGTCCATGTTTCCCGGTAGGGCCATCATCGGTACTTGCTTCCTTCCACATATCACCCTGGGGACTATAGAAACTTTTGGCAACCACAAACCCAAGCATACAGGGATAGCCTTCTGAAAGCGCTTTTTTGGTAGCGTTGATTTTGAAGTCATCATCGGTTTCATTGACGGAGTAAAGGATCTGGTAGTCGGTGATCTTAAAGTTCAATCCCTCCTGTATTGCTTCTTTGCGAATAGAAGTTCCGCAACTATAGGGTAACGTTGATAGCTTAGGCACTCCTGATTTCTTCAACAGGTCAAAAGCAGCAACGGGGTTTGTTCCCTCCTGGCAATCGGTATCTTCTTCATGCTTTATCTGTTCATAAACAAATGTGGGCGAGAAGATGATTGCATTAGGATTTATTTTGGCCGTATTGCCACCGGCAATGTCACTTTGCAGCTTTGTATGGAGAATGGAGCGCAGGTGATAGGCAGTAGCAAAAGCAACACAGGTGCCATAATTGCCCTGATTGCCTGCGGTGGGACAAAATTTTTCCAGCGAAGCTGAGGCAGGCATTTTCTTGTAACTGTCTGAGGTAAGTCTGGCTTTGTACGGGATAGAACGCAGGCTGGGCGGATCGAATATCATTCCGGTAGCTCTTTGTTGCGCGAACGTCCGGCCAAACGCCAGGATGGTCAGGGTAAGGAAAAGAAACTTCATGAAAAGGCAGCCTTTTTGTTAAATAAGGTTCAACTAAAGTATAATAAAAGGCGCTAATAAAAAAAGCGGGTATTGTAGAGGTATAGTTACGGTAATACGTGGGGGAACTGTGAACGATAGTATACAGGGGCTACTCAAGCCTGGCATGATCAGCGTCTGGCGCCACCGTGACCGGCGCGATTGATAGTAATCAGGATAGGCTTCTTGATTTTCCAAATGGCGATTATCGCAATCAGCACAATCAGAAAGTAGGGGAAAGAGACATTGAATATAGTATACGTGGATTGGCTTTTGCTGATGATCACCAGTGCCGTGTTTTTTCCATCCATGGTTCGCGGAATAAGTGCCTGTGCATAGTTCCATCCCAGATGGATACCAATCGGAAACATCAGATTCCTGGTTTTGAGGTAAGCAAGGCCGAACAGCACAGAACCGGCTCCGGTAGAAAACATGACCAGGATAATGTCTGTTTGGGTCATTCTTTGATTGATATGCATCAATCCGAATGGAATGGCGATGAGTAACTGGGCCAGCCATGGGCGATAGGTTTTGAGTAACTGCTGGAAAGGATATCCTCTGAACACAAATTCCTGGACGAATGCCGACCACAGGCAGACTACAAAAGTGACTACCATAAAAATTGGATCGATATGACTGTTTAATTGCCAGCTGTCTTTGGTCAGAAATATGGTGATGAAAAAAGTAGTGATCAGCATTAATATCCCAATTCCAAGGCCGGAAAAAAAGTCGGACGTAGTTTTTTTATCTTTTGGCAGGAAGCCTATCGAAAACAATGATCGGTTTTCCAGCTTGAGAAATGCACCGCTTACCACCAGGGCAATGATAAAAAAGAAAATAAAATCGTTGAGCATTGGCACTACTCCTGCAATTGTGGAGGCTATCCACAAAATCAGGAAATAGCATAATACTTTAAGCCATGCCGGAGCGCGATTAATCATTGTTTTCATCTCCATCATTTTTGTAAAAAGCGTAGATATTTTTGAAGCCTGCAACTTTAATCGACACAAACGGGAGAAATGGTCATGAACCGATGCTTTGGGGCAACAAGAAAGTTATTGGTCAAAGGAAATTCTCTTGTTGTGTAATTGCAAGGTCTTGTTGCCAGATTAGTGTTGTTGGTCGTTAATATTTGCCGGGTCGTAAGGAAAAGCAGATATTTAGTTCATGCAGACTTATAAACTTATCGAAAAGATTTACGCCAGACCTGCAATCAGGGTGGGCCTGCACCTGCTCTTTTGGATAGTTCTCTTCCTGGTGAAACTTTATCTGACACAGGTTTCATTTAATGTATACAGATCTTTTCCTGCAACTGCTTTTTTCCTGTTAACACTGGTTAGTACAATTGTTTTAGCCATATTCTATTATATCGCGGTCTACCGGATCTTGCCGATACTCCTCATTAAAAAACGCTACGTAACAGGGGGGATATTCCTGCTTGTTGCATTGCTCTGCTATACGATACTGGATACTTTTCTTGAAATGTCTGTCATCGGCAACTGCAAAGCCTGTTCAGCCATACTTAGCCAGGAGAATGCAGCCTATGCTACTTATTTAGACCGGGGACTGATCAATGTAGTCATGTCCAGACTTTTGGGGCTGGGCACTCCCCTTTTTTTATTGTTTGCACTTTGTATCCCGTTCAGCATAAAGATGACTATCCAGGCCTTTAGGAATAATATACGGGCGTTAGCGCTGGCAAAGGATAACCTGCAACTGGAGTTCAATTTTTTGAAAGCCCAGCTAAATCCGCATTTTCTGTTTAATGCCATGAACAATATCTATGGGTTAATTATCAGTGGCGACAAAGAGAAATCGGCGGGTCTGGTATCCAGGCTCTCTGAGCTCTTACGGTATACCTTATACGATTCGAACGAAAACCTGATGCCCATAGAGCGGGAGCTGAAATTAATAAATGATTATGTTGAACTGGAGAAGGTGCGGCTCAACGATACCATCGTGAATTTTAAATGGCAACTCGACCATGCCGGTTATCACATGGCACCTTTACTGCTGATGCCTTTAATTGATAATGCGTTTAAATTTAATCGCGACGAGCAAGGTTCACAGATAAATATTTTTTTAGAAGTGCTGCAGGGGAAACTTAGATTTACCATCGGGAACAGGATAGATCATGGACAGGAAAAGCGGGCTGTTGGTGGAATCGGTATCAATAATCTAAAAAAAAGATTGGAGCTTTATTACAAAGACAAACACTGGTATGAGATCCTGATCAACGATGGGGTTTATTCAGTAAGTTTAACCATTCAGCTATGACTACACTAAACTGCCTTATTGTTGATGACGAGCCCATAGCAAGGAACCTGCTCGAAAATTATATAGAGCGGATCCCGGAGGTTTTGCTGATCAAAAAATGCAAGAATGCAACTGAAGCGTATGAAGCGCTGCATGAAACGCCCATCGATCTTATTTTTCTGGACATCCAGCTGCCAGTCATTACCGGAACAGAATTTCTGAGATCATTGCGCAAGCCTCCGCTTGTTATTTTTACAACTGCATACGCCAATTTTGCCGTGGAGGGTTTTGAACTGAACTCGGTCGACTACCTGTTGAAACCCATAACCTTTGAACGATTTTATCAGGCCATACAAAAAGCAATAGATCGAAAATCTCCGCCTCAGCTCACTCAACTTAACCAGAACGCTCCGGATTATATTTTCATAAAGCAAGACGCGAAGCTGGTACGCATTGATCATACTGATATTGAGTTCATTCGCGCAGAGAAAGATTTCTCCTGGATTTTCTGTCGCGACAATAAATACTTCGTATCCATGCATTTGAAGATGCTGGAAGATATGTTGCCGTCAAATAAATTTCAACGTGTTCACCGTTCTTTTCTTGTCAATCTCTCCAAAATCAAAGTGCTGAAAGGCAATATGCTCGAATTGCTGACCGAAGAAATCCCGATTGGTGCTAATTATCGCTCACTCCTGATGGAAAAACTGAAAATTTAATCTCGACATTACCGTTCAATTTTAAAGGAAATCTAAAGGCAGCATTCAAAATGCGTCGAAATTCAACTTTCCCACAGAATTGTTGTCCATATTCGCTTTTTGAAAAAATTGCATATAATGAAAGAACGCTTTCAGAATAGATTTTCTCTTGTTTGGTTATTGATCCTGTCTTTCCTCGCCATATCCTTCGTTACCCGTATTGCATTATTGGTGAGTACGCATGTTTCAGGCATTACCATAGCCCAGGGAGCAGGTTCTTTTCTGCTGGGTTTTTTGTACGATCTATCTGTTTCCGTTTTTGTTATTGTGCCTTTTGTATTGCAGATATGGTTACAGAATGATTTCGTGTACCGTAAAAAAATATTACCCTTCGT
>CAZGSG010000363.1:0-5899 GCA_964528095.1 uncultured Terrimonas sp. | reverse complement strand
CTGGGCTTTGATGAAATTGACCAGAGATTTAAAAGATTCCAAAACTGATATTGGCATCGCGTTTTTAGTTGGGTTAATGGCGGTCGGCTTGCCGTATGGATACATTGTTGGACTTGTTTTCGGCACAATCTCAACCTCTTCAAAAGAAAAGAAAATTAAAAAACTTGGGGAAAAAGCGTTCCCGTTTGGGAAGAAAAGGCGACTGAAAAAAACAATAAAGCCACCGTAGGTAATTCAACTACACCTTCCCATGGAAATATGAGTTCATTTATCGGCAATACAGGTAATACAACTTCTGCCACTGTACTACCTGCAGGAAAAAATAAAGCCAACGATATCTATAAAGACCTGAAAGAAAAAGGAGCAAACACCGATGACATGGGCAACGCTGCTACTGCGTTGTGGGTGGGTGGCCGTACACAAATCGCATTGAGCCTGATGGCGCAGGTATGTAAAGACGATGCCAACAACACCGACAACTTAAATAATTACGCGGCGATGCTAACGATGATGGGAGCACCGGAATTGGCTATTCCTATTTTGAATAACCTGAATATAAGATTCAAAAAGAACAGTACTATACTCAACAACCTGGGCCAGGCTTGGTTTGCCTTAGGTGATGCGGATAAGGCAAGCCGGTTTTTGGACAGCACATTACTGTTGAATGCAGGCCATGCACAAGCCAACGAAACCATGTGTATGATCGCAGAAGGAAAAGGCAATAAAACAGCTGCCACTGCTGCAGCTAAAACTGCTTTTAAACAAGGATATAGTAATACAAGAGCCGACTTGTTGAAAAACCTGGGCTACACTCTCGGGGCTGGTGATTACAACAATTTTCCACCTGCCAATAAAAGCGACGATCTGCTCAACCTCGGCCCATTTTCAGCGATGGAGTTTCCCAAATCGTATGCAGATATGAAGATGTACGAAATACAGCTGAAGCAGTACCTGGCAGAAGTAGACAAACTGTCGAAACCATTAAAAAAAATTGTGGACGAATCTAAAAATGCTACCATCAAGAAAATGGAAGCACAGCAAAAGCAGCTTATGAACGTAATGAATAAATCTATTAGTAACCCGGGATCGGTAAGCCAAGGCGAGGCGCTGGCCATAGCGCGTATGCCAATGTTTTCAGAAAAAGTGAATGCAAAAGAAAAACTAATGCTGGAAAATTTGCAACGCAAAAAAAATACGATCCTGCAAAAGATGGCTCAATTTAGAAATGGAGATGGGGCAGCTTACAAAACAGGGTATGATGCCACCATGAAAAAAATAAATGAACGCTGGAAAAATGTGGGAGCGGGGGGCAGTGAAAATAATGAAGTATTATGCAGCGAATCGGTAAAAGCCGTGGACACTTATCTAAGTGCCTTCAATACTAAGTATGAAGATTTGTATAATGAATATTTAACGGTGC
Source organism: uncultured Terrimonas sp. (assembly GCA_964528095.1). GTDB lineage: Bacteria > Bacteroidota > Bacteroidia > Chitinophagales > Chitinophagaceae > CAZGSG01. The sequence continues at coordinate 4,479 of CAZGSG010000363.1, read as the reverse complement.
AAAAACAGTTATTGAATGAAATGTCTTACCTCTCGCTGTACACCACATACCCCGAGTTGTTGCCCGCTATTAATGCTGGCCTAAAATTGCAATGGCTGAATGATCTTTCTTTTAAAGCGGAAGTACTAGGTGTTACTTATGGTTGCAGCAATGAAGGCAAAATAAATGGCGGCAAGCTAACACAATTCAAAGATCCCAACTGTACCATCAACAGCGAATTTGGCAGCGCTAAGCTGGGCTTCACGATGACACTTACCTGCAGTGGCTTAACTACCACTGTTAATGCAGGTGTGATCAGCGGTACTTTAAACCAGGACCTGGACCATGCAGGGTTTGGCGATTCCTTTAAAAATTGTACAGTAAGTGTAGGGCCTAAAGTAAGTGCCGGGGGTAAGCTGGGGCCATTGCAGGCCAGTGTAAGCGCGGGCGTGGGCGCAGATATAGAAATTGACAGAACAGGTGTTACAGATGTGGTGATGGTGGGAGGTGTGGAAGCTGCAGCAGGTGTAGGCCCTGTTGGTGCAAGTGCTGGTGTAGAAGGAAGAATGAGCCTTAATAGCGGTGCAGCTTCAGTAAATGGTACCGGAATTTTTAAATAATTATAAACAAAATATTTTATGACCCGATTTTGTTTCAGTCTATGTCTCTGTGCCTTTTTTTGCAGCAGCTACGCACAAATAAAAACATCAAAAGAAGTATTTCAAAAAATACAACCCTTAAAAAAGGCTAATGCTTTTTTAAATTCAAAAGCAGCTTTTGAACTATACAAGAAAACAACAACAACACTTGATGCGGCTGCTTCAATACCTGTGGGCACGCCTGCAGTATGCGCTTTTACCTGGCCCCAGATGAAAGACGGGGATAATACCCTTTACTTCAATGGGCCAATCCCTTATCTGAGCAGTGAAATGATACGCCTTACCAGCGGATCTGTAATATTACAAATTCCAAACTGCCAGGCAGCAGGGTTTTATCTGTTACAGATCAACGGAACTTTTGTAAATACCGGCAATATCGAGATGAAAGTAATCAACTATGTTGGAGAGAATGGATATCCCCAGCCCGTAACTTCTACATCTATGGTGGTATCAGCGCTTCAGCCAGCAACTTTTGTAATTGGAGTGAATCTGGCAAAGGGGATAAATGGATTACTTATCAGCAGTCCGAATACATCCGAGTATAATGCATGGTATTTCCAGTCATTAAAAATTCAGCCTCTGCAATAATCTATTAAATTATATAACATGAAAAAATTATTTTCTCTTGCCGTTCTAACCATGCTCTTATGCCTCCATGGCTTTGGCCAGGACCGCAGTTTTTTGAAATTTTTGGGCGGGAATGTACCAATGTAACGGCAACAACAGTGGCGATCAAACCGCAAAGGGTTTGCTGGATCTATTATAACAATGATGCAGCCGGAAAACTACTTAACAGTACTTCCAACGGTTTTGCTGCAAAAACCAGCCAGGCATGGACCGTTACTCCTCCTAATTTTTAAGTAACTAAAATAGTATACAAACCATGAAACAGTTTTTGATACTTTCAGTTGTTGTGCTTGTAAATACTGCGGCTTTTTCGCAGGGAATAAAAAAAATAGCTGACCCACTTACGCCCTGTGGTTCACGTGCAGATGTTGACGCTATGCCTGGTATTTATACCGACCACAACAATACAAAATATGGCTTTAGTTTAAAAGGCACACCCGCCGAAAAAACTACGATGATGAAAAACCTCATCGCAGTGGAAAAACTGGAAGAAGCCAGCCGTAAGGATTTTAAATTGACCGGATGCATAGCCAGGACAGATTTTGCCAAGAATGGCAACAGCGATTACGGCAAAAATACCTATGCCAGATACTGGTACAGCATGGGCGTATATGCTTTAGTTTGCAATGTTAACCAACACGCCAGCAAAATAGTAGATGAATACAGAACGGTTTTCAGGGTTGAGTTCAATCCATCTATAATGCCGGGGGGCGTGCATGCTGTAGGTACGGGTGAGTTTAATATGAAAAATGGAAACGCGATGTACGAAATCCCCGTACAAGCAAAAGTGGGTCCCAACTTTGAAAAAGACAAAAGCAACAATCCCAGCCGTGTATCACAATATATATCAGAAGCAACGCTGATGGGTGCCCGCTCTGATAACTATAAAGATTATCATAGCGATTTTTTAAAACTTAACAATGGTAACGGCTATGTTGAGCGCTGGGAAATGGGCAGTAGGTATGATACTCACGGACCTAATTCCTATCAATGTATAGATCGCCGTTATTTTCTTACCAAGCCAGGGGTGCCTTTACTGGTTCCCGTTAGCCGAAAGCAGTACCTGCTGGATATGTTGGAATATTTTGAAATAGAGAAAGCCAATTTTGAGTATGACAACGCAGAAAAAATTAAAAGAATAGGAAATAATACGGCTGACTATGCTAAAAAAACGCTGGCAGCTTTGGAAGCAGACAAGCTTGCTTATCCCAAGATATATGAAGCAAAAAAAGCAAAAGTGAATGATCTGCTTGTCAAGCAAAAACCGGAATGGTTACAAAAACCAGCGGTGGTAGACCAGGATAAATTGCTAAAAGATGCTAATAAAATCTTGGATGCTTTGGGTAGGTTTTATGATGGAGAAGGAGAGTATAAATGTGCCCTGTATGTTTTAAACCCAGCCTATTTTGTATCCAATAACGGGCAGGCTGCAAAACCTTTGTTGATAGAAGTACAGTTTCGATACGAGATCACTAAAGATTATGGCTACTCTTCAAGATTGTTCAATAATTGGGAGCAGCATTTTGATATTAATGCGTTGCGCAAGATGCTTGAATAATTTAACATAGAACTTCAATCACCCGAATTAAAATGAAACATTTATCTATACTGGCAATTGTTGTATTCATTACAGGAATTGCAATAGCACAAACAAAAAATCCATCTACCAATAAAGAGGTGCAGGATAAGATCAACAGGCCAGCAACAATTGAATGGCCTGACGCCGGAGCAAAAAAAGATGCTGGAACAGATGGGCTTGTCCACCAAAGTTCCTTCAATGCCTGCGCGCACAGTGGTAACCTTTCAACCATTACAAATTAAATAGCAATCAGGCATTGTTTGTTACCTCTTTTTAATGATTTTTCTGCAAGAAGCCCACCGATTGAGACTCAAAGATTAATTGTCCTAAAACACCCTATGCCTCCGTGTCGTCATCCAAAGGGTTCCCCTGGAGTCGTTATTTTTTAAAATCATCTTTTTTAATGATTGCCCAGCCTTTACGCTCCGGCTACTTTTACAGCATAAAATTTAAAAGAATGACAAAACTGTTATTGGTTATTGCTGCGTTGTTAAGCACAGGAGCAGCCATTGCACAAGCCTCCGCAATTCAATGGCAAAAATCCCTTGGTGGCGGAAATACAGATATTGGCAATTCTATACAGCAAACTAATGATGGCGGATATATTGTGGCAGGCTATTCTTCTTCAGTTGATGGCAATATTACGGGCAATCATGGCGGTTATGATTATTGGATCGCAAAATTAGATGGCTCAGGCAATATAATATGGCAAAAATCCCTGGGAGGCGGAAATACAGATATTGCCAATTCCATACAACAAACGAATGATGGCGGCTATATTGTGGCAGGCTACTCTTCTTCAGCTGATGGCGATATTACCGGCAATCATGGCCAGGAAGATTATTGGATTGTAAAATTAGATGCTTCAGGCAACATCGTATGGCAAAAATCTTTGGGTGGTTCGGGTATCGATATCGCTAAGTCTGTACAACAAACCAGCGATGGCGGGTATATTGTGGCAGGCGCTTCCACATCTTTGAATGGTGATGTTACCGGCAATCATGGTTTTGGCGTTGATAATGATTTTTGGGTAGTAAAATTAGATGGCTCGGGCAATATAATATGGCAAAAATCCCTGGGCGGCCCAAGCGCAGATTTTGCCTCATCCATACAACAAACTAATGATGGGGGCTATGTTGTGGCGGGTTCTTCTCATTCAAACAGCGGCGATGTCTCCGCCAATCATGGAGGGTATGACTATTGGGTAGTAAAACTGGATGGTTCGGGCAATATCTTATGGCAAAAATCACTGGGAGGGTCGGATGATGATGATGCCTATGCTATACAACAGACCAATGATGGCGGATATGTTGTGGCAGGCTTTGCCAAATCTACAGATGGCGATGTTTCCGGCAGTCATGGTTATGATGCCTGGGTAGTAAAATTGGATGGTTCGGGCAATATCGTATGGCAAAAAGCATTGGGCGGCGCAGGTACCGATAGAGCTAATGCTATACAACAAACCAGCGATGGAAGATATATCATAGCGGGCTACAGCAGTTCAACTGATGGCGATGTTACCGGCAATTATGGTATTGTAGATTATTGGGTAGTAAAATTAGATGCTTCTGCTAACATCGTATGGCAAAAATCGCTTGGTGGTTCAGGTAATGATATTGACAATTCCAAAAACCC
>CAZGSG010000362.1:0-5919 GCA_964528095.1 uncultured Terrimonas sp. | reverse complement strand
GGCTTCGTCTGTTATAAAGATCGTGTGGAGATTGATCCGTTGCGGCATAGCTGATTTCGCGGTGAAATTCTCGGCACCTATGGTCACGGTAAGTGTATATGTTTTTCCACTGGTGCCGATCAGCGCGGGCGCCTCGTATACACCGGCGCTGGTCTGCGGCAGGGTAGTGGTGAGACCGCCCTGTTCGGCAATCGTTACAATGGCACCACTTACACCAGGAAAACTATTGTCTTCTGTAAAGTCCTTGGTCTGGCTTATCAGTACTTTGCTTTTACCTGGCTGGTCTGTAAGCACCGCTTCAATCACATATTTTTTTTCTACTTTATCCAGGTCAAGATCGATGACCTTTTCGCAGGAAGAAAAAGCAACAAGAAAAAATGCCGGGGCTATGAATAAACGCAGCACACGGGCTATTGGATGACCGACAGGAGTTGTTACTTGCATGGGTTAGAATTTGAAATTGTAAGAAATAGAAGGGATGAACCTGAATAAGGCGAACTGTACAGCTTCTGTTTTGGTAGGATCATCTTTATTGTCGCGGAAATTGATCGCATACGCATTTTCCCTTCCATATGCATTATAGAGACTGAAACTTAATTCGGAGGACCATCTTTTTTTCTTTTTTAACTCCAGTGTGGCGCCAAGATCAAGCCGGTGATAAGAAGGCATACGGTATGCATTTCTTTTTGTATAATAAAAAATAGTCTGGTCGTTGATCCGGTATTTACCAGCAGGAAAAGTAACCGCGTCACCGGTATAAAATACCCAGTTGGCAGATACTATCCATTTTTTATTTAGCTGGTAGGAGCCTACCACGGATATCTCATGTGTTCTGTCCTGGCGCGCATTGTACCATTCATTATCATTGATGCCATCGATCTTTTTTTCTGTTTTTGCCAGGGTATAACTCAGCCAGCCCGTGAGTTTGCCTGTTTTTTTCTTCATCAGCCATTCAATACCATACGCACGGCCTTTACCAAACAGGAGTTGCGACTCGATCGCATCACTATTGGCAAAAATATCTGCGCCGTCCCGGTAATCGATCTGGTTTTGCATGGTTTTATAATAGGTCTCTACCGTGAGTTCGTATTGTTTATTAAAAAGATCCTGGTAGTAGCCGATCGACACCTGGTCTGATGTTTCCGGTTTAATAATATTGGTGTTCGCTATCCATTTGTCAGTTGGATTGGACGAAGTGGAATTAGATACCAGGTGCAGGTTCTGCACATTCCTTGTATAGGAAAGTTTGATAGATGTCGCAGGATTGATCACATAACTGGCAGCCACCCTTGGCTCAAGATTAAAATAGGTTTTGACGATCTCTCCGTTCTTGTAACTCATCGTATCGGTTACATTACCATCCGGGTCTATCGTATAATAATCTCCTTTGCCCAGGATACTGAAAGCGGAAGCCCTCAGCCCATAGGTCAGGTTTATTTTATTAGACGCGTTCCAGGTATTGGTGATGAAAACGGCATTCTCCGAAGAATATCTTTTTTGCAATGCAGATGAGTTCACGCTTTGCGATTGGTAAGCTTTTACTTCACCGGGAGTGATCGTATGATAGATGGTATTAAAACCAAAACGTACATTATTGCGGGTACCTGCATACCATTGGTATTCCTGTTTGAGGTTCCAGTCCTGGATTTTGGAGAAGATATCAAAATCATCGCCGCCACTTTGTATCGAGATCTTGTATTTATAGTTACTAAATATCAGTGAGGTGTTGGAGAATAATTTATTATTAAAAATGTGATTCCAGCGAAGTGTGCCGGTAGCATTGCCCCATTCAATACCAAAGGTTTCGCCAACGCCCAATACATCTTTTCCAAAATAACCGGAAAGGTAAAGCCGGTCTTTTTTTCCTAATTGGTAATTCAGTTTGGCATTGAGATCATAGAAATAAATGGTGTTATTGTTCACCGTAGAATCGCTTGATAATTTCAGGAACATGTCCGCATAGGTACGCCGTCCGGTAACCAGGAAAGACGATTTATCTTTTTGTACAGGGCCTTCCACATTCAATTTGGTAGAGATCAACCCGACACCACCACTTACATTATAGTCCTGGTTATTTCCATCGTTCATTTTTATATCGAGTACGGAAGAAAGACGACCGCCATATTGTGCGGGCATACCTCCCTTGTAAATGGTCATGTCTTTGATGGCGTCCGAATTAAACGTAGAGAAGAAACCAAGCAGGTGCGAGGCATTGTATACAGGAGCTTCGTCGAGCAGGATCAAATTCTGGTCAACAGCGCCACCTCTCACAAAAAAACCACTATTTCCTTCACCGGCGGATTTGATACCCGGAAGAAGCTGTATCGTTTTTAGTATATCTCTTTCACCCAGCAACACGGGGATGTTTTTTATTTCCCTTGTCGACAGCCTTTCGGCTCCCATTTGGGGGCTGCTGATGTTCCTGCCTCTTGATTGTGAACTCACGGTTACTCCCTCAAGGTCTTTTACCTCGTCTCCCAATTGAATATCCAGGGTTATGTTTTTATCCAGTACAATCTGTTCGGTTTTGGTCTGCAGGCCAATAGCGGAATATTCTATGGCATAATTTCCCTTTTCAAGGGTGAGCGAATAAAAACCATATTCATTGCTGGTAGTGCCGGAGGAACCCGCCCGGATACTGGCACCAATCAGGGTCTCGCCTTTCGCTTTTGATTTGATCGTACCACTGATGGTATATTTTTGTTGCGCGTAAGAAATCTGCAAGAAGAGGGTAAGGGCAATACTTAGCAAAATTTGTTTCATAGTTCTCATAAATTCTGGTAGGGCGCAAAGATATTTGCACCCTGTTACCGGCCCAATCTTATTCGGTGAACGGTGTAAATAAAAGGTTAAATATCATGATAGGGGTGTCAAATTCAAAAGTCAAAATTAAAAATTCAAAACCGCAGTCCTTTACCTGTAACGGAGTCTGTTTTTGAATTTTTAATTTTGACTTTCGAATTTGACCTCTATTGGGCGAATGTATACACATACTCCATCCGTCCCGTGAGTTCTTTTTCTTTGTTGAATAGGGCTTCTTTTGTTTTTAGCCCCTTATCGTTGTAGGCATAGCGCCAGATCAGGTAATTGGGTACTGAAGAGGTGGAGAGCGTTGTTATTTTCTGGCTCACCCGGTTATTGTCATCATATTCAAACATGATATCGGGTAATAATTTCTTTACACGCTTATTATATCTCACGATATCTGATACCTGGTTTTTATCAGTATAGTAATAATACACAGCATCCACGGCAATTTTCCTTCTTAAAAGCGCTTCTTCGGTAATGTTTCCTGTCTCGTCTGACTTGAATTGATATTCCGAACTGTCACGGCCATTTACAATACGCCACATTTTTTCGGGTTTACCGGATGTATTATATATCCATAGATGCGTTTCTGTTTCACTAAAGTCTTTTAGTGAATCCGACGCGTCAATTCTCACATTGGTAAGCAAACCTGCGGCATTGTAGGAATAGCTGATGGTGCTTTGTATGCCTGCAGCTGAATCCCTGGAACTCACGAGTTTTCCAGTTGCATCAAACTGGTAATATGTTCTGCCCACGCTTTGGCCATTGCGGGTAGTGATTTTTAAGGTATTTTTTGGGTATTGCACCTCCTGCCATTCATTAAAATCGGAGGTTTTTGCTCCCCGGTTGTCGTATCCATTGGTTATTACCGACTGAACCCTGGCTGACATATAGGTTTTCATCCGGTTGCTGATCTCCTGGGTACCGATGATATCATTATAATAATACTGGGCTTGTAAGAGGGCAGGAACAAGTAAAATGAGAAGGGAAAAGGTTTTTTTCATCGGTTTGTTGACGTTAATTACTACAAAAGTACTCGAATTGTCCTGTAACGAAAAACCAGCCCTTACTTGTATGATTTGTACTTATTTTTAGAAAAAATTTTACATGTCCCACGGCCACGAACGAAAAGAAAGAAACTGTCTCAATTGCGGTGCGTTTGTCCAGGGAAGGTATTGCCAGGCCTGTGGCCAGGAAAATATCGAACCCAAAGAGAGTTTTTGGTCCATGTTGCGACATTTTTTTGAAGATATTACGCATTTCGATGGCAAATTCTTTACTACCCTGAAAGATCTTTTTGTCCGCCCCGGTTTTTTATCTAAAGAATACATGAAGGGCAGGAGAATGAGTTATCTCCATCCGGTGCGGATGTATGTATTTACTTCGGCTATCTTCTTTCTTATTTTTTTTAGTTTTACCAATACCGGTGATCTGAATGTCAATTTTACCGGAGACGAGACACTCAGCATGTCCGAAAGAGATTCGATAAGTCAGCGTATCCAGAAAAAAATATTGAAAGATGTTAACAATCCCAACCTGCTGGCGCAATTGAAATTATTGCAGGATACCAGTAAACGGGTGATCTGGTCTGATCTTTTCGAATATTCGGAAGGGTTTTCTGTCATTAGCCCGATCGGCAAAAAATATAAAACACTCGCACAATATGATTCCGCGCAGGCAGCGCTGCCTGTTGAAGTTCGTGACGGAACGTTAAAACGACTATGGAATAAAAGAGCCTATTCGCTAAATGAAAAATATAAAGGCGACAACAAACAAGCCATCAAGGGAATGATCGATGCTTTTTTACACAGGTTGCCCTATATGCTTTTTGTATCACTGCCTTTCTTCGCGCTTATTTTAAAATTACTCTATGTTCGCCGAAAGGATTTTTATTATGCCGATCATGGTATTTTTTCCATTCATCATTATGTGCTGAGTTTTATCATTCTCTTACTAATAATGGGTTTGGGCAAACTGCAGGAGATCAGCGATAGCGATGTCTGGGATTACCTGATTTTTGCTCTATTCATTGCCTGGATAGTTTACCTGTACCTTGCTATGAAACGTTTTTATGGACAGGGACGCGTAAAAACGTTTTTCAAATTCATGTTACTAAACATCATCGGATTTATCTTGTTATTGATCCTGATTGTTCTTTTTTTCCTTTTCTCTGTTTTTAAACAATAAATAAGTAGAGCATATGTCCGTACAAGCAAATGAAGCATTTGAGCGCCTGGTTACTATCATGGATGAGCTGAGGGAAAAATGTCCCTGGGATAGAAAACAAACGATCCAGTCGTTAAGACAACTCACCATCGAGGAGACCTATGAACTGGCTGATGCGATCACGGACAATGACTGGAAAGGAATAAAGGAAGAATTGGGCGATATTCTCCTGCATATAGTCTTTTATGCAAAGATCGGGTCGGAACAAAACCAGTTTACGCTTGATGAAATGATCAATCATGTATGTGATAAACTGGTAGCTCGGCATCCACATATTTATGGAGATGTAAAGGTGAATGATGAGGAAGATGTCAAAAAAAACTGGGAAAAATTAAAATTAAAGGAGGGCCGGACCTCTGTGCTCGGGGGCGTGCCCCTTTCGCTGCCGGCGATGGTCAAAGCCATGCGTCCCGGATCGGTGATTGTGGATATCGCCGTTGAACAAGGTGGTAATTGTGCGCTGACTGATCAGGGGCGTGTGGTCACCAAACATGGTGTTCATATTGTGGGACTACCCAATTTACCTTCGTTAATCAGCCATACCAGTAGCAGTCTTTATGCTAATAATCTGTACCAATTTGTTCTGGGGGCATGGGATGCAAAAGCCAATAAATGGCGCTTTGAACGTCCATATACTATGGAATAACCCTCTCATCTCTTGCTCTCTAATAAAATTCAAAACATCGGCTTTATTCATCTTCTCAAATTTCGCAACGTCTGGCCCACCGAAGAAAGTTTGATCCACAACTTCAGCCATGCCTATAGCATTAGGATCTAACGTTATCAAAAAGCAAGTCCTCACCTCTTTACCAACTGTAGTTTTTCGGCAGATGCAAGGACCCCTAACGATAGAATTTACTATAGACAAAACTTTTTCAACGTCTT
>CAZGSG010000361.1:0-5927 GCA_964528095.1 uncultured Terrimonas sp. | reverse complement strand
AACCCTTTTTTTAGGTCTTATTTTGGTTTATCTCTTAGTCATACGTTGAGACGTGAATGCTTCTCATCTCCATCCGTCCCGATATATTCTTTTCCCGCAATTCTCAGTTTACCCACTTGCCGGCAGGCTGCTTCGGATTTGTATTGTACAAAGTCGCTGTAACCGCTCACTTCGGCTTTGATAAATCCTTTTTCGAAATCGGTATGGATAACGCCGGCTGCCTGCGGGGCTTTCCATCCTTCATGGATCGTCCATGCACGAACTTCCTGTACGCCGGCAGTGAAGTAAGTATAAAGATTGAGTAGTTTATAGGCAGAACGTATAAGCCTGTTCAATGCCGGTTCGGTCATTTTATATTCTTCCATGAACAGTTGCTTGTCGTCTGCATTTTCCAATTCAGCGATCTGCGCTTCTATGGAATTATTCATGATGATCACCTGCGCATTCTCGCCTTTAACCGCTTCCTTCAATGCTTCGGAGTATTTATTGCCTGTATGCATAGAAGCTTCGTCTACATTGGCAACGTATAAGACTGGTTTGTCTGTTAACAGGAATAGGTCAGCAACAGCCAGTTTATCTTCTTTACTCAGGTCCAGTTCACGGATACTTTTTCCTTTCTCCAGGTGTTCTTTGCAACGGATCAGTACTTCCAGTTCCGCTTTTATTTTAGGGTCTATACGCGCCTGTTTTTCAGATTTCTGGATCTCACGGTCTATGCCATCCAGGTCTTTTAATTGCAGTTCGGTATCAATGATCTCTTTATCACTCACGGGATTAATAGCGCCTTCATCCCTTAACACATTCTCATCTTCGAAACAACGGATCACATGAATGACGGCATCTACTTCGCGGATATTCCCCAAAAATTTATTCCCAAGTCCTTCGCCTTTGCTGGCGCCCTTTACGAGCCCTGCGATGTCAACTATTTCTATTTGAGTGGGTACAATACGATCGGGGATGACCAGTTCAGCCAGTTTGTTCAGGCGCTCGTCAGGTACATCCACCAGTCCAACATTCGGCTCGATGGTACAAAAACGGTAATTGCTCGCCTGTGCTTTGGCGCTAATGCTCACCGCATTGAATAAGGTTGATTTTCCTACATTGGGAAGTCCTACTATGCCTGCTTTTAAAGCCATTATCTAAGATTTTCAGTTTTTGAGCGCTGGTTGGTCTGATTGGTAGATCGACCTGCCGCACCATATGTTTTCGGGGCGCAAAGATAGGGATTTATGGGGGTATAACTGGGAGCAGAACAAAGCGATTACATCATCCATTGGTGAATACAAAATTTAAAGCTGAAGGCCGCCATCCCTAACAGACACTGTTTTTTGAATTTTTAATTTTGACTTTTGACTTTTTAAACCCGTTTGCGCAGGAACCTTTAACTTCAGACCTCTAACCCAAACCCCCAAATTCAATGGCTCTTAGCAGGATATGGTCAGCATTCATTATTGTTGCGCTAATGGTAGCAGCGTTCCGGTTTTGTTTTCAGCCCGGCCAGGACAAGATCTTTAGTCAACTGGTAACCGGCAAGAATACGGATACAGTGAGCGCGCGTTTTGTTGATTCTGCGGCCCTGCCCGCGACCGTGCATCAACAGCTGGTTTTCGAAAAACAGGCCGTATGGGGAAAGGAAAGAGTCTATAAGATCGCAGGCACCAGCTACCGGGCATTCAAACCCCTGCCAACGAACGGAATCTTCGATACCTGCAAAAGCGCCGTGGACATTTGTATCGGGCTTATTGGTATAATGGCCCTTTTTATGGGCTTCATGAGCATCGCCGAAAAAGCGGGGGGCATTAATGTATTGTCCCGGATGATCTGGCCGTTTTTCTCCAAGATCTTTCCGGATGTACCGAAAAATCACCCGGCGATGGGCCATATGATGATGAACTTTTCCGCCAATATGATGGGGCTGGATAATGCGGCAACGCCCTTTGGTATTAAAGCCATGGAAAGCCTGCACGAATTAAATCCTGATAAACAAAAAGCATCCAATTCACAGATCATGTTTCTTTGTCTGCATGCTTCCGGACTTACACTTATACCGGTAGCGATTATTGCAGTAAGGGCATCGGTTAAGCCTCCTTCGGCTAATCCAACGGAAATATTTATTCCCTGTATGATCGCCACTTTTGCCGCTACCATCGCAGCGATGCTGGTTGTGTCTTATAAACAAAAGATCAATATTTTTCAAAGGGCTATCCTTACCTGGATACTGGGTATCTCGGCTGTCATTGCGTTACTTGTGGTTTACCTGGTATCATTAAGCACGGAGGGTGTGCAATCGTTTTCCAATCTCTTAAGCAATGGACTTATCCTGCTGATCTTTTTAGTGATCATTCTCGGCGGGAATTATAAACGGATCAATGTTTTTGAGTCTTTCATAGAAGGAGCAAAGCAAGGGTTTGAAGTGGCTGTAAAGATCATTCCTTACCTGGTGGGTATGCTGGTCGCTATTAGCCTTCTGCGAAATAGCGGCACATTCGAGGTCATTATTGATGGTATTAAAAGCCTGTTTTCCTTTTTAGGAACTGATACAAGATTTGTAGATGGACTGCCTACAGCACTTATCAAACCACTAAGTGGCAGTGGCGCGAGAGGCATGATGGTAGATACGATGGGTGCATTCGGTGCCGATTCATTTCCCGCGCGTCTGTCCAGTATCCTGCAGGGATCTTCCGATACCACTTTTTATGTGATCGCGGTATACTTCGGAGCAATAGGAGTTCGAAATACACGCTATGCGATTGGAGCGATGTTGCTTGCCGACCTGGTTGGTATTATCACATCGATCGGGTTGTGTTATTTGTTTTTTGGATAAACAAAAATCAGTCATCGTTCGAATACTGAGAAAATACTTGTTCAAAATCCGAGCAGGGAAACCTTTCCATCCATTGTTGTTACAAGCAATTGCCGGTTAGCCAGGGGCAAAAGGTTTGTTATTAATCCATTGGATAGTTTGTGTTTCCAAAGCAATTTTCCATTTTGTCTTTGAATAGCTACGGCCGTGCCTGACTGTGTAGGCACGAATACAATATCCTGATCTTCCACAATAGCAGTAGGACAAATTTCATAGCCAAGCTCCACCTCGCTTTTCCATATGGCCGACATTTCATTTGCCGTGGTTGAAATACCAAACACCTGACCTTCCATTGTTTTTACAAAAACCAGGTTGCTATCTTTAGAAAGGCCCATCGATTCACGTACCCGAAGATCGGGTAGTTGTTTTCTCCAAACCAGTTTTCCATCGCCTGCATTTAATGCGGTCATATAACGATCAGGTGCCACGATAAAAATACGGCCATGTGCTGCCACAGGCAACACAGCTGCAGGAGAATACATCCTGTTACCGCTTTCATTGTTCCATTTCCAAACCAGTTTACCTGTCAATAGATCAAGACTGTAAAAATCATTGTTCCAGCATCCGAAATAGATATTATTGCCATAGACCAACGGCGTAGTTACTACAAACCCTTTTACTTCCCGATAGTCCCAAACCAGGTTTCCATTTTTTAATTGTATCGCCCTGAAATGGCCATCTGATGATCCGACATAGACAATGCCGTTATGGATCGCTGGATTTCCCAATACAGCTTTTTCAGCCTGTATTTTCCATAACAGTTTACCTGTATCCGTATGCAGGGCATAAATGTAGTTATCTGAGCTACCTACTACTACGATTTTATCTTTTACTGCAGGAATGGCATAAATCTTTCCGTTTGTTTTAAACTTCCATAAGAGTTTGCCATTTTTTTTATCAAGCGCCAGTATTTCTCCATTGGTGTTAGTTGTAAAAACTTTGTCTTTCAAAACGACTGTTCCTGAACCAATATCGCTTTTGTCCTGGTAGGTCCATTTTTCTCTTACTGCAGGAAAACTATCATTCACCTGGTAAGAAGGTCTTTTATATTTTTTTATATCGTTGTTGAAATGTAGATTCCCTATCTGTACACTGGCCCAAACCGGATTGGTCTTTATGCCGGGTGTTCTTTCTTCATAAGTAACAAGCCCATTGTTTATGGTCACAATATTATAACCACCCACTTCAGCTTTCGCGCGCAGGTTGGATCGGCCCATTATTGCCGGTATGCCTTCGAAATTGAGTTGACGATTTGAATGACCATGTCCACAAAGAATCAATTCTATATTCTTTTTTTTAAGCAGGTCGATAGCCTCATACCAATTGTTCAGACCGTCATCCATGGGATAGTGATTAATAAAAATAAGTGGTGTGGAATCAGGCAGGGTCTTTATTACTGAATCCAGCCATACGATATTCTCCCTCGGAATCTGGCCTGGCCCCATCCGCATATTAGGCCCGCAGTTGGTACCCAGGAATTGATACCCGCCTTCACTAAAAGAAAATGTCTCATTGCCAAATATTTTCTTGAATGTATTCGCTCCGCTTTCTGACCAGTTACCATCATGGTTGCCTGGTATGATATGCCAGGGTTTGTTAAGACTATCGAGTATCTGTTTTGCAAGCGCTATTTCATGATCCGCGCCAAACTCCGTGATATCACCGGAGATCACTACAAACTGTAGCGCTTTATTTTCATTGATATCTTTTACTGTTCTTCGCAGGTCATCGGCACCAGTCTGGCTACCCACATGCGTATCGGAAATATGAACAAAGACCAACCGCGATTGAGCTACAGATTGTAGCGCATATCCGATAAAAAACAATAAAAAAACTCGTCTCATAAATTAACAGGATTGAAAAACAGTTTTGAGATGGCTTCCAGTAAAAAGGCCACGGACATCAGGGATTTACTCCTTGCATCCGTGGCCTGTTATCTTTTAACTAACTTAATGATCAATAATTAGCAAAGGAAGTTAATGTTCTTGGAATTGTTCCACCTCCAGCACCATTCGTAGCATACCGGCCACGGAAAACAAGCGTGTAACTGATTTTCTGAAGTGGATTGAATACCATTGTATCAAGGTTAGTAGTTGTGTTACCAGCCTGACGAACTAATAGCGTATCTGTTAACAAACCAGTATTACGGCTATTGGCCGCTGCATAAGGCATAAAATCCGTCACCTGTGTATAACCAATATTGGAGAAGATGTTTGCGTTTAATCTTTTTGAGAATACATCGATAGCCGGAGTGAGGCCTGAAGAAAGATAGGCGAAATGCGCCAGCCTTACTCTTGATGTAGTATCAGATGGTACAGTCACCACCGTCTCGACCGTTTTTTGTTTGATAGCATTTGAAGTATCATAGGAGAAAATGGTATACTTCTTATTCGCGTCAAAGCTCTGCGGAAAACTAAGCGCAGGTTGTGTACTTGTACCTAAAGTATCCCTGATCAGCATGCCTCGCAGGCCTGGGGTTACAGCAAAGCCAGTACCAGTAAGAGGGAAAAGTACCGTAGTGGTCGCGTTGGTATAAACCATGATAGCGCCGGTGACCGGTTTTCCATCCACATATAAATAGTTACGATCAATATTTACCGCTGCATTATAATACTGTACAATGGCATTATTGCTGAGATCAATGTTGACAGGGGCTGTCGCTGTGTCCTGTCCATCTTTGGAGCAGGCAGCTACTAACACCGACAAAGCGGTTAGCACTGTACCAAAGGCCATTATTTTATTTAGTCGCATATTGTATACAATTATAAATTAAAAGTGTTGATTAACGCTTATGGTTCAGAGAACCATTGTTTCTTGGTATTATAATCCAATGCCAGCGCGCCGATCCTTTGTAACTCTGTTACGTTGTACAGGTATTCCGAATTAAATCTTGGTCTTGCCCTGTAAACCAGGTTATTGTTATTGTCGAGCCACAGATCGGTGCCGGTAGGAGGAGCAAAGTCCCTGTACACCTGCTGACCGTTCTCATTATCTGTATAATGATACCTGCGTAGATCAACCCAGGTCTCATTAAAGCCCCAGCCATACATGGCTATGTACTTTT
>CAZGSG010000360.1:0-5940 GCA_964528095.1 uncultured Terrimonas sp. | reverse complement strand
CTGAACGAATTTGTAAAAAACAAGTATGCGCTGCGAAGCGCGCAATTACTGGGAAATGAGGTGGTCTGTATGTTTTCGAAAGGCGACCTGGCTGGCAGCGCTGAATACCTGTCTTATTATAATACGAAAACGGGCTATAGTTTTATTGATCGGCTGGAAACCAGTTCAACCAATGAAAAACGTTTCTTTAATGCCTTTCCCCTCGATGATTCGATGATACTGGTCAATTCCTATTTTGGCGAACCACTGCTTTATAATACTGTCCGTCACGCGATGCGGCCTATAAGTGATCACCCGTTATGGTTCACTTCCTGGCCGGATGGTTTTGGCGCCACGGTATTAAAGGATGAAAGTAATTTATGGATAGGTACTTCCAAAGGTTTGCTGCAGTCTTCGCTGAAAGGTAATTTTTTTACAAACTCCACTAACCTGATCAATACCATAAAAAACAGTAAGGGACTTGTTTCTTTTAATTATGGTATTTATGATGAACAGAAATTATGGGTAGCCGGCATGGGTGCCGGTCTTTTTGGATTGGATACATTGCGTAACAGTATACAAACGATTTTTAGTCAGCAGACTGGCGAACCGTTTCGTAAAAAGATGGTCAGTACATCCGTGATGCCGGTAGGCAACGCGTTGTGGTTATTTTCTGTATACGGTCCTGTACAGGTAGACAGGAATACGGGAAAGATCAATACCATACAGGGCAGTAATAAGGATTCTTCTTTTGATGACGCAGCAGCTTACCCATTTAAAGACAGAAGTGGCAATATCTGGACCACGATGCCGGATGGTATTATTGTTTATACAGTGGCGACATCCAGCTTTACTAAATATACGAGCGTTTACAGGGGCGGAATTTTTCCGTTATTAAGAGCTGGCCCCAAGACAGAAGACGGTAAAGGAAATATATGGATGGCGAGACAGGATACCCTGGTGAAATATGATCCCCGCACGCAAACATTCTCATCTTTATTGATAAAACAAAATGGTAAAGCCGTAAGACCTGTTACCGCTATTGCCAGTGATGGAGACGATATCCTGTACCTTTCAGCGGCGGGCGCTTTTGGTATGTATCATATATCCACGGGGGCGATTGACTTATTTACCAAACAGACCGGGATCATTTCCACATCTATTAACGGAATAATAAATGACCGGCAGGGTAATGCCTGGATCGCCACAGAGGGCGGACTTGTTTTTTATAATAAACAAAAGAAAAAATTTTCTTCTTATACGCGTGCAGATGGTTTGCCGGATGATGAAGTGATCGGTGTGAATTTTGCCGATCAGGAAAAGACCATCCTGTTTCTCGGGTTCTCGAAAACCTACACCCTGTTCAGACCGGAGCAGCTGTTGCTGAATAAATCAGTACCGCAAAATGTGATCACTGCTGCTGAGGTGAATGGCCGTTCGATTGCTACAGACATTATGCAGACGCTTGCGTATACGCAGAACAGTATCTCGTTTACTTATACCGGCATCAACTATAACCAGGGGCAACAAAATAATTATGCCTGTATGCTCGAGGGTTTTGACCAGGATTGGAAATACACCGGCACGGAGCGAAAAGTAAATTATATCAATCTGCCACCGGGCAAATACAGGTTCAGGATGAAAACGGCTAATCACCAGGGGGAATGGAATGAACTGCCGGCGAGTTTTGCCTTCGAGATCAGGCCCCCGTTCTGGCAGCGCTGGTGGTTTCGTATACTGGTGATCTGCGCGGTTGTATTTTGCCTGTATTATTTTATAAAGAAAAGGGAAGCTGCCATAAAAAAACAGGATAAGATAAAATTGCAGATGAGTGAGTTGCGGATGCAGGCATTGCGGGCACAAATGAACCCGCATTTTATCTTTAACAGTCTCAACAGTATCCAGAATTATATACTCAGTAATAACACGATCGATGCGGCGGGTTATCTTTCCAAATTCGCTAAACTGATCCGCCGGATACTGGACCAGTCCCGCCATAACTTCTTGCCGTTGGGAGAAGTGATGGAAACACTTGGTATGTATGTGCAGATAGAAGCATTCCGGTTTAATAACGAATTTAGCCACTCCATTGATGTGGAAGAAGATGATGACCTGCTCAATGCCAAAGTGCCGCCTATGTTGCTGCAGCCTTTCGTGGAAAATGCGATCCTGCATGGATTGATGCCGAAGGCAGGTGATAAACGTCTTGCGATAAGCTGTAGCGTGGATAACGGTCATGCCGTGATCATTATCGAGGATAATGGTATAGGGCGTGCACAGGGAGAAACCAAAGCCGGGCATGTATCACAGGGAGAGAAACTGACAGCGGGCATGCTGGAAAGCCTGCAACAGATCCAGCATATCAAAGCATCGATAGAGATCATCGATAAAAAAGAAAATGGCCTGGCAGCAGGTACCCTGGTAAAATTGGTATTGCCTTTAAAATAAATCAATATGCAGCCGATCAAAACGCTTATCATAGACGACGAAACAAATGCCCGCAATGCGATCAGGAATATGACGCAGCAATTAAACCTGCCGGTAGAGATTATCGGTGAGGCGGGCAACGCTGCCGAGGGACTGGAAAAGATCAACCAGCTTAATCCTGAATTGCTTTTCCTGGATATCCAGATGCCGGGCATGACGGGTATTGAACTGATGCAGGAGATCAACCGGGATAATATACAGGTGATCTTTGTAACAGCACACCAGGGCTTTGCCATACAGGCATTAAAGCTTAGCGCAATTGATTATATACTCAAACCTGTTGACCCTACCGATCTGAAAGAAGCAGTGGAAAAAGCAGTAAAACAAAAAAACAGGTTGAAGACAGATCAGCTGCTTTTATTTCAACAGGCCTTGCAACAATTGCAACAGCCCCGGCAAAAAACATTACAAAAGCTGGCGATCTCTACCAGCGAGGGATTATTGTTTGCGGAACTAAAAGATATTATCTGGATAGAATCACTGACAGGATATTGTAAATTTTATATCCAGGGACAAAAGCCCGTGGTGGTGAGTAAGAACTTAAAAGAATACGAGGACCTGCTGGCAGGGCATAATTTTTTCCGCACGCACCAGAGCTCAGTCGTCAACCTTCTGCATATAAAAAAATATGTAAGGGGAGAAGGGGGACAGGTATGGATGAGTGATGGTACAGAGATAGAAGTAGCGCGCCGCCGTAAAGAAGAGCTGCTGAAAAAAATGACGGAGATCAATATATGATGATGAATACCTGTTACTGCCGGGGCTTTATAAAAAAAGTAGTATGAGCGCTGCTATCAGCTTTGGTACTTATCACGACACGGGCAACAGGGCTTCTTTCCGGTCCCCAGTAAACAGTATCGGTTCTCCCGTTGCGGGCAACAAAAAGCAGATCATGAGCCCCGTGTTTCATGGTGCCTTTTATTTCTTTATTCGTAGCGTCAAAAAAATGGGGTTTACTGGTGTATTTGGCGTAAAGCGCTCTATTGTTTGCAGGGTCTAACAAAGGACGCCAATTGGTATCCTGGACAGAAGCTTTGGCTAATATCTCGTTGTCAAGTATGACCTGTACATAATAGCCCTGTTCTTTTTTGATAGTTTCCTGCGGATCACCTCCTGCCGCGAATACATGCGCATCAGTGGCGATCCCCCTCACATGATCGGGAAGCTCTTCATAGGTAAGGCAGTCAGCGTTTTTAAGCAGGCCTTCGGTATTATAGACTGTCGGTTCGGTGTCCAGCCACCCGCAGGAGCAGAGAAGTATGCAGGCAATAAGTAAGGATAAAAAAGATTTCATCTGGCATAGATAGAAAATGTTTTCTGGATATGCAAGACACATGCTTGCTCTGAAGCGTTATTTTTATTTAGTTATTCCGCTGGACCAGCCTTTATTTTCTAATTGATTCATGCGGCGTGATTGGGATTATTCTAATTTTGAGCTAGGAATCAATCGTATAAATTTAAAAAGATGCAAAAACGAATTAACATTGAGAAATTGGCCCCGGCAGGTTATAAAGCGGTGCTTGGATTGGAGAAATTCATAGAAAGTACATCGCTGACAAGAAAACATAAAGATTTGATTAAAATCAGGTCTTCCCAGGTAAACGGTTGTGCTTTTTGTATCGATATGCACACAAGAGACGCGCGTTTAGCGGGTGAAACAGAACAGCGTATATACGCCCTTAATGCCTGGCGGGATACTCCATTTTTTTCAGAAGAAGAACGGGCAATACTGGCCCTTACCGAAGAAGTTACTTTAATAAGTAATCATGTAAAAGATGAGACATACGAGCAGGCGGCAAAAGTATTAGAGGAGAGCTACCTGGCACAAGTGATCATGGCGATCATTACTATTAATGTATGGAACAGGATTGGTATTGCGACTGCACTAATGCCAGTTAAAATTGATTAAGCAATAAATAACAGGGTCTTCTTATAGCGGGCCCTTATTATTGGTAATATGCGAAATTGAATCAGCCGCGTTGTTTTTGTTGATAGGGTTTTGCTGCACTACAGCGTTGCCTTATGATTCTTATTTGTTGTTATACGGAATATACCCTTGCCATTTCCAGGGTATGCAGGTATCGCCGACAAGGGTTTCCAGCAACTCCTGGAAAATTTTTTCACCATTTTCACTGTTTGTCATAATAATGATGGAAATGCCTTTGTCGATAAAATTGATATTGTAATTTTTCCAGGGACCGCCGTTCCCTTCTTTAAAAAACGCTTTCCCATATGGGCAATCCAGCAGGCCCCAGCCAAGCCCGTATGATAAACGTATTGCATCATTCTCGGTAGTCGTTTCCTCTGTTATAGGAGGGAACTGCGTTTTTGAATGGATGGCGATTTGCGGCGACAACATTTCTTTATAGCTTTTCCTGCTGATTCCTTTTTGCCGCATCACATTTTCTATGAATCTTGAATAGTCGGCAATAGTGGTTACAATAGAGCCACCGGAAACAGGCTCGGTCCGCTTTCTTTTAAGATCTATATCGCCATTGTCCATATGCCCTACAGCAACATTGTCATCACCAAAAGAATTATGCCATATATAACCTGTTCTTGTCATTTTCAGCGGACGGAAGATTCTCTCCTCCGCGAGTGCATCAATATTTTTCTGCGTAATTTCTTCAATCGCCAATTGTAAGAGCTTATATCCTTCGCCCGAATAGGCATATTTTGTTCCCGGGGTAAAATAAATTTTTATAACCCCAAGAGAGTCAAACGGAGGTTCTTGCATTGTTGGGTTAAACCATCTTACGTTTGGCAACCCCGTTGTATGACTTAAACACATTCTTGCGGTTATCAGTTTCCACCTGTCGTCGTCTTTTAAATCAGCAAAATAATCATATTCCGGGAGCGGTTTTTTCAGGTATTTATACAAAGGTCTGTCTAAATCGATCAGTTTTTCCTCTACAAGCTTCATCACCAGGTATCCGAATACAGCTTTACTGAATGAGGCCCCGTATACAATTGTGGCCGTGTCCAATAAAGTGTTTTGAGGTTTGTTTTTGAAGCCATACGATTTGATGAACACCGGTTTGTTATTGTTCAATATGGCGAGGTTCAAACCCTGCACATTGGCGATGTTCATCAGTTTTGTGACGGTTTTGTCAATCTCGGTAGTTGAGATAGTGCTGCCATCAAGTTTCTTTATGCTTTTTGTTTGCGCAAACAGGCAGGTATATGACAAAAGGATACAGGGTAGTAGTGTGTATTTCATGTATTATATATTGTCAACAACAAGGTGTATAAATAGCGAGCTGACTATTTCGTTGACGAATATAATTAATCATTTCGCATATTCGCACCTATATGATATATGTATAATTTATGATGATAGGTTTAGGCATATCAATTATACTACCCGGTTCTTTGAAGAGTTATCTTCTTATCGCTGGATTACTAATGCAGTAACGGGTTTCACACAGAGTATTTTAGAATAGCCGTTCTGTTCCCATTAATATAACTTAAGTT
>CAZGSG010000359.1:0-5957 GCA_964528095.1 uncultured Terrimonas sp. | reverse complement strand
CAAAGATTTTATCATTATTGTACCATAAGCGTACCCGCTCTTTCTGCACCCAGACTGCCACATGAATTATTTTACCGAAGTTGGTCCTCGACCAGTCCATCATTTCTATTTTCCCCTTTGCCTTGGTTGTTTTAGTCTCAAGGCTTTCCATACTCACATACAGGTTAGGGCCGGAGTAGTTGTTACTAAAAGTAAGCCTGTTTGTCATATTAAATGTTTCATATCCTACCCGTTTGGCCTTGTCACCATTGGCATACATCTCGAACTTAAAACCTGGCAATACTGCCGTGCCGGTTAGTGTAAGGTTTACAAGCATATCGAACTCAAGCGTAAAATCAGACGGGATAGTGAAAGTTGGAGACATAATACTCCCACCCATCGGCATCAGCCAGTGACCAGGCTGATCGTCAAGTTCTACTACTTCCGCCGAACCATTGGTGAACCACTTCAGCGGAAATTCTCCAATAACATCTTGCTGAAAATCTTCCGCGAACATGATCTTTTCCCCTGGAACGAAATCGAACTTGGACGTGGCTTTGACTTCTTTATTCTTATCAGCAGGTTTTTCTTTTTTTGCAGAACTGTTATCGGGTATTTCTTTTTTTTCTTCTTCAGTAGTCTCTTCTGTATCTGCGGATTTATCTTTTTTCTTGATCACCGCTTTTTTATCTGCCGCCTCTACAGTTTTATTCACGGCTTTATCGCCCGCCATTTCGGCTGCTTTTTTCCCCAATTTTTTAAAGAAGCCCTGGGCATGTAATGCGGGAACAGGGTAAAGAAAGAGGAGGATTAATAAAAGGTTTATCAGTTTCATTTGTATTTATTGATTTAGTTATTATGCTGAGCAGATCAATGCCAGTGTTTACGGGCAATAATTTTGGTGGTCAAATAGTATCTTAAAAATGAGTAGCTAAAAATTTTCAGGATGAGTTTCATCGACGGTGTTTTTTCAGAAAGTAAAAGTAGAAACTGGAAGGTTCGCAGCTGATCCTTATAAATAGGGAATGGGATGGACGGTTGTGGTATCCATATTTTTCAGGAACAGTTGTGTGAGTTTTTAAAATTAGTTTGCCGGCCGTTTCAGAAAAATTTGCTGAACGATACAAATACAAAACATGAAGAAGAATTATCTGCTGGGCGTACTCTTTATACTGTTGATAAATAATAATCTCTTTGCGCAATCCGGCAAGAAACCAACGGAGGCAGAGATCAATAAGATGGCGCGTGATATGGAACAACGGGCCAAATCAGGCAAACCAATGTCTGAAAAAGAACTAAAGGAAATGATGAAAAAACTGGGTGGTGAAGAAATGGCCTCCATGCCAATACCAACCCAAAAACAGGAGCTGCCAAAAGCAAAGTTAAAATATAATGTAACAGATCAGCCTCTTCATGGTAAGCCCCTGGCTGATTTTGTGGCCACGATGGTGCGTAATCTCAATAAAAATATGGACACGGCTGATGCAAGAGCGGTCAAAGGAATTATCGCTGAGCTCGATTCATCTGTAAGTAAGATCGAAGAGATTGCTGTTTACGCTTTTTATAAAGGAGCACATGCGCAAGGGGTGTTACTGGCAGCCAATGCGGTACTCATCGACCCTAAGAATGATCTGCATGTCAACAACCTGGCCGGCATGCTGATCAACCTGGGTGCGTTTGAACACGCATTGCCGGTAATGCGCGGACTGGTCAGTCGATACCCGGCTGATGATATGATGTGTAATAATCTTGGACAGGCTTATATGGGTTTGGGAAAAAAGGATAGCGCATTGAAATATCTTGAGAGGGCATTGAAAGGAAGTCCGGGCCATCCGCAGGCGCTTGCCACTGCCAGTAAGATCAACCAGGCCAAAGGCAATAAACAGGTTGCATTGGCGCAGGCAAAGGAGGCTTTAAAAAACAGCATCAACCTGGAAGCGGCAGAATTTATTGATGAGAATGATAAATCACCCGACGCGTTTTCTTTTCTTATAGATAATAATAAGGCTCCCGATTATTTCAATATGTATAAGATAAAAAAGCCTATTCATCCAACCAGTATTAAGCAGGCCGAACAGGCAATGGCTGAAAAACTGGCATTTGGGATCGAGATCGAACGAATGAGAGACGAACTGGGTGAACTACAAAATAAGGAGCAAAAACTGGGAGAGGAAGAACTGGATCGCCAGGTAAAAAAGTTCAAGCAGACCGTGTTCAGCACTGGTAAAGCGCCCAAAACTTTTTTATCTATCGCTTCACAGGTGGCAGTTCGTGTAATGGCAAAAAACCAGACATTTCTTTATCACCGTAAGTTAAAGATCTACGAGGAAGCCAAAAAATATGAGGAATATGTGCAGAATGAAACAAAGATCCTTGCTATAGATCTTGACAATATCCGGAAAGCGTATAAGGAAAAAATGAAACCTTACATATGCGGTGAAGGAACGGCTGACCAGTGTGTAATACTGGAGAACCTGACCAGGCAGAGCTGTAAGGACCAGGATGCGCGGATCAATGTTTATCTTTCTACTGTAGCTACTGCTGCGGAAGCTTTTGATACAAAACAACTGCAGTATGCAAGGGAATATTTTTATTTCTATTCCAAATGGTATGTTATGGCGGCGCCTAACCAGCACCTGGCGAATGCTGCTTATTATAGTGCCGCAGATGATTACCTGGAAGCCATTTTAAAAATAAAAGAGTACCCGGTATACGGTCCCACCTGTGAGCGACTGCTGGGGTTGCTGGAAAAATACACTTTTGAGCAACTGGTAGCGCCACCCTGCCCGATCAATGCAGAACTCGCATATGGCGTCGTTAACATAAAAGCCAGTTGCAAGGAGTTTGAGATAGAAGTATCAGTGATGCCCGACTATGCACTCAACTTCAAAAAAGATTTTGAATCATCCAATTCTACGCTTAGTGTAGTACATACTTATTTCGATAAAGGTTTTGAAATACCAGGGATGATCGCAAAAACAATCGGGCTTGAACTTGGAGCAAAGGCGGAAGTGAAAGAGTCGCTGTACCTCACGGTAGATGGCGATGGTAAAATGTCGGATATGGGTTATCGGGTAAACACAAAAGTGGAAGCCAAAGCAGAGATCGATAATGGCGATATCCATAAAGGCGGAAGCATTAAAGTGGAAGGTGAAATATCCATTGGTATAAATTCGGGATTCAATTCAAGCATAACACCGTTTGCATCCTGGTTATGATTTTAGAAGGAATGATTGTTTAATAAAATAGCGTTCATTTTAACCGCGGACCAGTTGCGATAAAAGATAAAATAAAAGAGGTCGACTCATTGCTTTAAGCGACCTCTTTTATTTAGTAGAATATGACAGATATCTTAATTCTTCAAATTTTATCAGATCAACATTCTCAGTGGTTCTTCCAGCAAACTTTTCAATGTTTGCAGGAACGCGGCACCTGTAGCGCCATCCACCACACGGTGATCACAGCTCAATGTCAGCTTCATCACATTGCCCACCACGATGTTTCCATTCTTTACAACCGGCACCTGGCTAATGCCACCCACGGCAAGTATACAAGCGTCTGGCGCATTGATGATGGCGGTAAATTCTTCTATGCCAAACATCCCCAGGT
Source organism: uncultured Terrimonas sp. (assembly GCA_964528095.1). Classification (GTDB taxonomy): domain Bacteria; phylum Bacteroidota; class Bacteroidia; order Chitinophagales; family Chitinophagaceae; genus CAZGSG01. The sequence goes on along the minus strand of CAZGSG010000359.1, from coordinate 2,369 downwards.
TAGATATGGTAAATGTATTGCCTTCCCAGTCTGATGGCTGTAATTTTTTGTCTTTTGCTTTTTGTGCAAATTCTTTTACTTCTCCCGCTATCTGTGAAAGCGATTTTGTATCGGCAAAACGAACAACGGGTACCAGCAATCCGTCTTCTACAGCTACTGCCACCCCGATATTGATATGATGATTGATGCGGATCTTATCGCCCATCCAGCTACTGTTTACAGCGGGATGTTGCCTGAGCGCAACGGCGCATGCTTTCAATACAAAATCATTGAAAGATATTTTTACTTTGCTTACTTCATTCAATTTAGCCCTGCTTGCCACCGCTGCATCCATATCAATAGACATGGTAAGATAAAAATGCGGCGCGGTGAATTTACTTTCCGCAAGTCGTTTAGCGATCACCTTGCGCATTTGTGAAACAGGTACTTCATCAAAGCTCACTGTTCCGGCAGGGCTGGCTGTTTGTGTTGCTTTTGCAGCGCCTGAAGCCTGCGGTGTTTTTTCTGCTGCCTGTGGTTTGTAATTGTCGATATCTGATTTGGTGATCCTGCCGCCATCACCGGTACCTTTCACCTTACCAATATCAATTCCTTTTTCGGAAGCCAGTTTTTTAGCCAGCGGAGAGGCTTTAACCCGTCCGTTTGAACTGCTGGTAGATTCTATGCTTTCCGTTTCCTGTGCTTCAGCAGCTGGTTGTTCAGCGGCTGGAGTGTTTTCGGTTGCACCGTTACCGGCACTGGCACCACCGCCTTTTGATGCCGCGACGATCGCATCCACATCCACTTTTCCCTGTTCGCCAATGATACACAAAAGATCATTGACAGCTATTTTTTCACCCTTGGCGGCGCCCTGGTATAGTAATTTGCCGTTCTTGTAGCTTTCCAGCTCCATAGTGGCTTTATCTGTTTCTATTTCAGCCAGCACATCGCCTTTCTTCACATCATCACCTACTTTCTTATTCCAACCGGCAATAACACCTTCTGTCATGGTATCACTCAGTCTTGGCATCAATACCACTTCTTCCATTTTGGAAATATCAATTGCCGCCGCGGCCGGAGCTGATTTTTTTTCAGCAGTTTCTTTTTTGGCGGGTTCTTCTTTCCTGGCAGGCGCAGCCTCTTCTTTTTTGGCAGCTTTCTCTTCTTTCTTAGGGGCTTCAGCAGGCTGGCTTCCGCCGCCTTTTACCAGGCCAGATATGTCCTCGCCGGGATTGCCGATGATGGCCAGCAGATCGTTCACCTGTAGTTTACCACCTTTATCTGTTCCTATATGTAATAATGTACCGTCTTTGTAACTCTCGAGTTCCATAGTCGCTTTGTCCGTCTCCACTTCGGCCAGGAGATCACCTTTTTTAACCGGGTCACCTACTTTTTTATGCCATGCAGCAATTACACCTTCGGTCATGGTATCGCTCAGTCGGGGCATCAATATCGATTCAGCCATGTAGCTTTAAATTTTGTTCGAAATTAAGATAAAATGCTGAATTGCAGCCGGGGGTAACGGATATAATGATATTGCTTATTTTCATTCTCTTTTTGAATCAAGCAAGCCATTTTTATGTCACCGCAACCATCCATATTTTACCCGGTCACACCAGGCAATGTTCCTGCGTCGGTAACCCAGACCTCCCCCGCATTTAAAAAAGAAGTAAGCAGTGTAATGGGATCTATTATCCTGTTCTTTATAGTCTATATCCTGCTTTTTCTCCTTTCAATAGGACTGATCATCGGAACAGTGTATCTCGGGTTCTTTGTAATTGTGAATGTCCGTCATCTGATTGGCATATTGGCTGGGGTTGGGCTTATTGGAGTAGGGATCATGGTATTTATTTTCCTTATTAAATTCCTTTTTGCAGTTACGCGTTACGATCATTCCAATAGTATACAGGTATCGGAAGAGGAGCAACCCGAACTTTTTGCATTTATCCGGCAGTTGACAAAAGACACGCAAACGCCATTGCCAAAAAAGATCTATCTCTCACCCGATGTAAATGCGTGTGTTTTTTATGATTCCAGTTTCTGGAGCATGTTATTGCCTGTCAGGAAAAATCTGCAGATCGGTCTTGGCCTGGTGAATTCACTCAATGTCAGTGAATTTAAAGCCGTAATGGCGCATGAATTTGGTCATTTTTCCCAAAGAAGCATGAAACTTGGCAGTTTTGTGTATAACGTGAACAAGATCATACACAATATGCTTTTTGAAAACAATAGTTATGTAGGTTTTTTAAGTAGCTGGGCAAGCGTGAGCGGTGTCTTTGCATTCTTTGCAGGCATTACTGCAAAGATCGCAGAAGCCATTCAATGGGTATTAAGACAGATGTATGGGTTTATTAATAAGAATTACATGAGCCTGTCAAGGGAAATGGAAT
>CAZGSG010000358.1:0-5957 GCA_964528095.1 uncultured Terrimonas sp. | reverse complement strand
TGGCAGCCAGTCCCTGCGCGCTCGCTATTTCCACACCCAGTGCTGTATTAAGCGGCATCGCAAGAGCAGCCAGGGCGGGTGTGTTGATAAAAGGCGGAAGACCGCTGGAAGACCTGGGTACATTAACAGCCATTGCGTTTGATAAAACAGGTACGCTGACAGAAGGCAAGCCATCGCTTACACATATCATCCCGTTTGAAGGAATGGATGAACAGGATTTATTAAAGATCGTTATTGCCGTAGAGCAATTGAGTGATCACCCATTAGCAGCCGCAATAGTAAGAGATGGTAAGCAAACACTGGGAAATATAACGATCCCGCAGGCAACGCAACTGGAAGCTGTAGCAGGCATGGGCATCAAAGCAAGACTCGACAATGACGCTATCGTAATAGGCAATCTGAAATTGTTTGATTCACTGGATAATATTAAACCGGGCGACCGTTTAAAAGAACAGGTACAAACACTCGAAGCGAAGGGCAATACATCCATGATCGTCCGCAAAGGAGAAAAATATATCGGGGTAATAGCTGTAATGGATACCCCAAGAAAAGAAGCCCGGCAAACATTGATTGATCTACAAGAAGTCGGTATTCGCCGCATGATCATGCTTACGGGAGATAATCAGCAGGTAGCCGAAGCGGTAGCAAAAGAAATAGGCATTACCGATGCATGGGGAAGTTTATTACCCGAACAAAAAGTGGATGCTATCAAAAAATTAAAAAAAGAAGAAACCAGGGTAGCTATGGTGGGTGATGGTGTAAATGATGCCCCTGCTATGGCCAATAGTACAGTGGGTATTGCTATGGGAGCCGCAGGATCGGATGTGGCACTGGAAACTGCTGATATTGCATTAATGGGCGATAAACTTTCTTTACTGCCATTTGCCATTGGCCTTAGCAGGCAATCAAAAAAGATCATTAAACAAAATCTTATCATCAGCCTGGGCATGGTTGCCGTATTAATCCCACTGACTCTTTTAGGCATAGCCTCAATAGGCCCGGCAGTTATGGCCCATGAAGGTTCTACGCTGGTAGTGGTGGGGAATGCGCTGCGATTATTAACCTACAGGGAGAGACAATTCAAAATTCAAAAGTAAAAATTCAAAAATGGTTTCCGTAGCCACGGAAGTCATTTGTGTTTTTGAACTTTCTTTTTCGTTCATTTCAGTAGAATGCTATTTCTATAACGATCAGCAAGTGTCCCATCGGGGTCTGGCGATAAACGACCGCGTATTTAGCGACCATTTTCAAAGCCGGCCCCGATGAAACATTCTCCGATTGCGAAAACAGTGTCCGATCTTAGTGAGGCCTTTTTTTAATTTTTACTTTTGAATTTTTAACTCTCCCCTATCCGCTTACCAACACATTATCCGCGAATTTTTTAGATACATTTATTTGCTGTCCCTTTTTTATGCTGATGATCACTGATCCATCGAAAGCGATCTTTTCTATCACTTTTATTTTTGTACCGATACCTACATTGACCTGGCGGAGATACTGGAGGAATAAAGTGGAACTGTCTTTTACGCCTACTACATGGCAGCTTTTTCCTTCTTCTATTGCGGTGAGGATCGTTCGTTGTGGCTGGTTTAGTTCGCCATTGGCGGAAGGTATGGGATCGCCATGCGGATCATATTCGGGAAAACCCAGGTATTTTTCCAGCCGCAGGATCAGTTCCTCCGAATGAACATGCTCAAGCTGTTCCGCTACATCATGCACTTCATCCCAGGCAAAGCCCAGTTTATCATGCAGGAATACTTCCCAGAGCCGGTGTTTCCGGATGATGAGTATGGCCAGTTGTTTCCCCGTCTTTGTCAATTGTACCCTCTTATATTTTTCATAGGTCACCAGTTTCTTTTCTGTCAGCTTACGAAGCATGTCTGACACAGTGGGGGGCTTGGTATTCAGCCGTTCAGCTATCGCATTGGTGGAAGTATCGAACGAAGGCATTCGTTCTGACAACGTATAGATCGCCTTGAGATAATTTTCTTCTGTCAGGCTTAATCGGGGAGTCGGCATGCTGCAAAAATAAGAATATTGATAAAAATTAAATGTTAGACTAGTCTAACATTTAATTTCGATTAATCAAATCGTATCCTATATTTGTAAAAAAAGCGGTAGATGGGGAAGAAAAAATGGATTGTATGTAGTATGCTTTGCCTTTTGATAGGAGGTATGATCTCCTGTGATAAGTTATTACCAGCTGCCCCCGGCGAGGATACGATACTTGACGGCCCGGTGGAGGGATTGTCCCCGGAACAAAACAGTTCCTTTCTGCGGGGTGATATCGCATTCAATGATGAAATATTTACGAAGGAAACAGGACTGGGGCCTTTATTTGTAGCTACTTCCTGTGGCAGTTGTCATGCCGGAGATGGAAAAGGTCATCCTTTTTCTACGCTTACCCGTTTTGGACAGGGTGATACGCTGGGCAACCGGTTTTTAAGCCAGGGCGCACCGCAGTTACAACACAGGGCGATACCGGGATTCCAGGCGGAATCAATTCCCGCAGGTGCCAGTTTTTCCAACTTCACTCCTCCCGCAAATACAGGGTTAGGTTTTCTTGAAGCAGTGCCCGACGCATTATTACTTTCCCTGGCCGATGAAAATGATGCGGATGGAGATGGTATTTCCGGGCGGCCTAACTGGATCGATGCGCCTTCTTATTCAACTATAAGACCGGGCACCATTACCCGCAATGGAAAGTATATTGGTCGCTTTGGTAAAAAAGCTGCTGTGTATGACCTGCTTCAACAAACAGCCAATGCCTATAACCAGGATATGGGAGTAAATTCTACCTATGAACATTTTAGTACTTATAACGGACAGGAGGCAGACCCGGAAGTATCTAATCAAACCGTGCAGGATGTGGTCTTTTACCTGCACACGTTAAAAGCACCTGTTCAGCGAAAACAGCAGGACGCCGATGTACTGGCAGGAAAACAATTTTTTTCAACTATTCATTGTGGTAAATGTCATACACCGCAATTACAAACAGGCAGTTTTCCTATTGCAGCTTTATCCAATAAAACCTTTTTTCCTTACAGTGATTTTTTATTACATGATATGGGTCCGCAACTGGATGATGGCTATACTGAAGGCACTGCTTTGACCGCCGAATGGCGCACACCGCCTTTATGGGGTCTCGGCCTGTCCAAAAACTCGCAGGGTGGTCGTTATTTTTTATTGCATGATGGTCGTGCAAAAAGTATCGAGGAAGCGATCCTGCTGCATGGTGGTGAAGCCACACAAAGTAAAAATAATTTTCAGCAGCTATTACCTGCTGATAAAGCCAGGCTCATTAAGTTCCTTGAATCTTTATAATAGTATATGGACAGGAGAAATTTTATAAAACATAGTTGCACTGCATGTCTGTCTGTAACAGCGCTTGCGGCTGTAGTAAGCAGCTGCACACCTACCCGCTATATCAGCGGCAGGTTGAATAAAGATGGATTGACGATCAGTAAAGATGATTTTAAGATCAGGCAAAAAGGAGGAACCGCCTACAGTACATTTATTATAGTAAGAAATGATGCGCTCCAATACCCCGTTTGTATCTATCGCTTTAACGACCAGGAATATTCCGCCTTATGGATGAAATGCGCGCACCAGGGCGCAGAGTTACAGGCGGCAGGAGATATGCTGCAATGTCCGGCACATGGAAGCGAATTCAACAACAAGGGGGAAGTCACCAGTGGTCCGGCCATCAACAATCTAAGGATCTTCCCTGTGACTGTTAACAATAATGAATTATTCATCGATCTCAGGAAACAATCATGAAATACCGGATAACCATATTTTTTCTTCTCCTTTTTATAAGCAGACTGAACGCGCAGATCGATCCCGAATTATTAAGAAAGGCCCCGGCAGATAACGATAGCCTTTTATTGAATATGGATGCGGTATATAACCGGCCGCTTATAAAACCCGGCAAACTGCCCGTGGCCCTGGGAGGTTATATGGAAGCGAACTATCAATACCTGGGAGAGAACGGGGTATCGGAAGGACACCAGTTCCAGATGCGCCGGCTTACTCTTTTTGTTTCCTCTTCTATTTCCAAACGAATAAAATTTTTAACCGAGATAGAATTTGAAGATGGTACAAAAGAAATCAATATTGAATTCGCCTCTGTAGACCTCGAGTTCTCTCCCTTGCTCAATTTCAGGGGCGGTATAGTCATGAACCCGATTGGTGCATTCAATCAAAATCATGATGGGCCAAAATGGGAGTTTGTAGACAGACCTGTTTCAGCTACACAATTATTACCTGCCACCTGGAGTAATGCGGGCTTTGGTTTATACGGTAAAAAATATACCAATGACTGGGTGTATGGTTATGAAGCCTATCTCACCAACGGTTTTGATGAACAGATTATTCAAAACACGGAAAACAGAACTTTTTTACCGGCGACTAAAACAAACCCCGACCGGTTTGAAGAGAGCTTTAACGGTAGCCCTTTATTCACCGGGAAAATAGCCATAAAAAATAAAAAGCTGGGAGAGATCGGTCTTTCTTATATGGGTGGTGTTTATAATAAATTTGAAGAAGATGGATTATTTCTTGATAAAAAAAGAAGAGTGAATGTAGTTGCGATTGATTTTAACACCAACATATCAAAACTGAATACAACTATCAACGGCGAATGGGCTTTTGTCAACGTAGACGTACCCGGCAGCTATACCGAACAGTTCGGAAGAAAACAGCAGGGAGGATTCCTGGACATCGTACAGCCGATTTTAAAAAAATCAATGTTTGGATTTGAACAAGCAGTATTAAACCTGGCTGCGCGGGTTGAATATGTAGACTGGAATAAGGGAAGATTTAAATCTACCGGTGATCAGATCGCAGACCATTTATTCTCCTTTGTATCTGCAATAAGCTGGCGGCCCACGGCGCAAACGGTTTTTCGATTCAACTACCGGCATAACTGGCAAAAAGACCTGCTTGGTAATCCGCCGTCTAAACTGGCCGGTTTTCAGTTTGGGTTAAGCACCTACTTCTAACAATGGATGGAAATGATCTTGTTTAGCAAGCAACAGCTTGTCATATTTTATACCTGCTATAGCTATATCTTTATATATCATCTCTGAAGATAATCGCCGGTTACTAACAGCGAATAACTGTTTGCAAATCCTGGCTTCTCTGCTGATCACGGCGGTTTAGTTTTTAATGGGTATTCTTACCAGCGGATTTCCGAATACATTAGTAGCGCATATATTTTGATAAGGACTTCAAAGGAGCTAACAGAGAAAACGAGCGAAGGAAGAACCTAGCTATTTGCACAGGATTGAGCTAAGGAGCGTTTTCACTACGTGAAAACAGTCAGCTGCGACATGATCCTATTAAAAATACTTTTGAGATGGCTTCCAGCTACCCGATCCGTACCTCCTTACCACTCTCATCCTACCATTTAATCTTCTATGCCGCTACAGTTCAGCAGGATTTTTTTATAGTACAAAGCCTGCTTGCAACATTTAAGCTATTAACACCACTTTATTAACCAGGATCTGCGTCTATTTGTAAATAAAAAGGAATGAAGCCTGTTGTTATATTATTGGGAGCTATCAGCTTTTTGGGGTTTGCCTGTAAGAAAGACAAAGAACAAAGCATATCCGAAGTGACGGTCACAAAAAGTGTGGAATACCGTGTATTTGCCACGAAGCCCTATGCCGACCCTATCTACAAGGGAGTGATAGCTGACCTGGAATTGCAAATCAGCAAAAGAAACCTGCTTACTGGTGTAAGGGAAGTTCTTTGGGATAGCGTTTTCGCGACGCGCACGCTAAATGATTTCCCGCCGTTCAGCAATATGTTGATCCTGCGTAAATATTATCCCATTATTGAAAGTAAAGAGAAGCTAGGCGCCTCTTATGCTGTTAAATACAATGATAATGGTTTTATCTCCCAGCAAGGAACATTCAATGATCTGGAGGAAGGCCGTTCTTTTCTCATATTGG